>JAEZQN010000222.1 GCA_023441145.1 Bacillota bacterium | reverse complement strand
ATGGAAAAGATAATCCCCAGATATAGGCCAATAAATGTAAGAATAGCGGATAGTCCTACGGAGGAAGCCTCCATTACTAACTTAGTAAATATATACGTGTCAGGAATATTATCTTGACTTTTTGTATTATAAAAACGTTTCACTTCATCCAAGAATTTTTCTTCTATTGCATCTTTCTCTTTCTCTGTTCCTGCTTTATAATTCCCTATTATTTTAATGTCAGACAACTGAAACTCCTCTAGATTAGCGGTGTCTGGAACAACCACCGTTCCCATTTCAGCTCGCATATTACTATTTTCTAAGGCTAGTTCAATTACATTACCCTGATATGGTATATACTCTTTATTACCAATTTGAATGGTTTGCCCTGCTTCCAACTGCTTTACTAGATAGGGTACTACTATATCAGAGTTTGCAACTAAGGCAAATTGGTCTTCTTTTAAGGTAACGCTTTCACTCTCCAATCCATATAGCTTCATTAAGCGATTGTACTCAGATTGCTTCATAAAAGCGATTGAATAGTTAAGCATATTAGATGTCTTCCCCATATCATATAACATCTGCTTGGAATCATCCATGGTAATATAATCTAACAAAGTCATCCCTGGCTTACAATATAGATGTAGTTCTACATATTCATTGAGATAATTGGAAAGAGGGAAACCATCTTCCATCATTTTCTCGGCTGAATCTGGAATCTTATACTCCTTATTTGACCTATGAAATATCGTAACATCCGACCTATTTAAACTAGTAATGTCCTGATTTGTAGCACTTACCAGCGACAAGGCGGATGCCATAATTCCTATGGTAAGAAGTAACATTAAGGAAATAACCGTAATGGAAATGGTCGTAGTATTAATCTTACTATTCAACTGGTTTAGCACAAACATATTTAACTTTTTCAGATAGACACGCCTACTTAGTTGTACCAACTTAAGTAGAAAACCAGCTAAGGAAGCGAAGAACAGATACGTCCCAATAGCACCGCATAGAAGCATAATACTAAAGGTGGTGCCTACCATTAACATTGCCTGTTTTTCGATTAGAAGGTAATAAGCAAATCCAATCAAGCCCAAAGAAACAAGAAACAGTAGAATAATGATTCCCTTCTTTTTCACCTTCAATTTTTGATTTCTCTTTGCTGCTGTTAATAGCTGAATTAAGCGAAATCTAGAGATGGTAATGGTATTAAAGATAATGACTACCACATAAATGATACCGAAATATAAACAAGTCTTCTGCACAGCTACCATGGAAAAGGTAAATTCGTACTGAGTAATATCTGCTTCAAACATTTTGGCTACTACTACCGATAAGCCCTGTGATAGAAACACTCCAAGAAGTAAACCCACACATAAAGAAATCATACCTATAATTAATGTTTCTGTTAATAGTATGGAGGCAATCTTCCCTTTCCCCATCCCTAGAGTTTGATAAATACCAAACTCTTTTTTTCTACGACGAATGAGGAAGTTATTGGAGTAAACGATAAGATATCCTAGGATGAATGATACAAACACCGAAACGGGTGCCATCATTTTCACAAGTGATTGTACGATATCTCTTTTACTGCTATTTAACTCCAACATGGCAGTTTGACTATCAATGGAATTAAAGATATAGAAGATCATAACACCGAAAATCAAGGTCATAAAATAGATGGAATAATCTTTGATACTCTTTCTGATATTTTTCAGTGATAGTTTAAATAACGTCACAACCATCACCTCCTAAGAGAGATACAACCCCAATAATCTTATCGAAAAATTGTTTTCTAGTATCTCTTCCTTTGACTAGTTCATTAAATAGCCTGCCATCCTTAATAAATAGGATACGGTCACAATAGCTTGCTGTAAATGCATCGTGAGTGACCATTAGGATGGTAGCTGCAAGTTCTTTGTTTAATACTTCAATACTTTCTAGTAGCATTCTCGCTGATTTAGAATCTAAGGCTCCTGTTGGTTCATCCGCTAATACTAGCTTTGGCTCAGTTACTAAGGCTCTTGCACAGGCAATACGTTGTTTTTGACCTCCTGACATCTCGTAAGAATACTTCTTTAACACATCTTCTACCCCAAGGCACTTTGCCATCTCTCGCACCTTTTGATCAATCAGCTTATGATGCATTCCCTGTACACTTAAAGCTAAAGCAATATTGTCATATGCTGTCATAGTATCTAATAAATTAAAATCCTGAAAGATAAAACCTAATTCTTCTCTACGAAACTGATTCAGCTTATTGCCACGCAGCTTTGTTATATCTTTCTCTCCAATAGTAATGTGGCCACTGGTGGTACAATCAATGGTAGAGATACAATTTAGTAGTGTGGTCTTACCACTACCAGAAGCCCCCATGATTCCCACGAATTCTCCTTTATCTACCGTAAATGAGATTCCATCGATTGCTTTTGTTATATTAGATTTATTGCCATAGTATTTCTCGACTTTTGAAACTTCTAATATTTTGGCCATTTCTAAAACTCCTTTTCACACTTGTTTTTTGATATGGCTTAATTATACTAGGCCACCAAAAAAGTACCATTTCGTTAACTTACGTTTCACTTACATTTTTGTAAGATTGAGAATACACCGTAGAATAGGGAGGTCCCATCAGAAGATGCAGCCCTCCCTATTACAAATAATAGCTATCTTTCGGAAAAGTAAGTATCACTGTAGTTCCTTCTCCCTCTGTGGAGCTAATTGCAATTTCATGATGCATTTTATGCATTAACTTTCTACAGATATAAAGTCCCATGCCAGTGGTAGCTTCCTTTTTACGTCCATTGGTACCAACGAAGCCTTTGTCCATAACCTTTCCAACTTCTTCTATCTTAATACCTATGCCTGTATCGCTGATATAAAGATATACCTCATTATTCTTAGCTACAGCAAATATCTCCATTGATGCTTCCGATTCTTTACGATACTTGATGGCATTTATGATAATCTGATTCAGTACAAACTTACTCCACTTGGCATCCGTATATACTTCTTCCTCTAAGTCATGTAGATTCAAGGTGAAGCGATTGGCGATTAAGCTCTTCTTATTCTCTTTCACACATTCATAAACCATGGTTTTAAGCGGTACCCTTTGAATGCGATAATCTTTCTCCACTATATCGATTCTAGAATAATATAACGTCTGCTCAATATATCTTTCCATCTGCTCAATCTCTTCTTCTATGCTAGTAAGAATGGGAGAACGATTATTTTCAACCATGAGTTTTACATTGGTTACAGGGGTTTTTATCTCATGCACCCACATCTCAATGTACTCTTTATATTCTTTAATACTATCTTTATAGATGCGAATTTCATCCATCATGTTCTGATTAATCGATTTGGCCGCATCATACATAATCTTTCCTTCTAAAAAGCCTGGTCTATTTATAATCTCTGTAATCAAATATAGCCGTTCTAGCTCTTCCATTCCTTTTTTCAGTTCCAGATAGAATTCTCGTTTCTTACGATATTCCCGAAATAGGGGAATAAAAAAGGCTAGTATAATGAAAATTGGACTATAAATGATAAAGAACTGATTGACATCAAACAGCACCAAGTAGTATTCCATCAAGGCTATGAGCACAACCATGGAGACCAAATATACCCGTTTTTCTTTACAATATTCTTTCAATGTCATGGAATGAGATACCCCTGTCCTCTCTTTGTTTGAATCAATTCTCCCTGACCCACTTCCTCTAATTTCTTACGTAGTCGATTGATGTTCACCGTAAGTGTGTTATCATCTACAAATACTTCACTATCCCATAAGGCCGCCATAATAGCGTCCCGGCTGACAATTGCGCCTTGCTGTTCAATGAGCTGATGTATTATTTTTAACTCATTTTTAGTTAACTCCACTTCCACTCCATTGGAGGAGATACAACTTCTAGATATATCCAGAGTAAGTCCTCTGACCTGCACTTTACTGGACAATGTGCGGTCCATTCGTTTCAAAATATTGTTCACACG
>JAEZQN010000210.1 GCA_023441145.1 Bacillota bacterium | reverse complement strand
TTGGTTCCTCTAGCACCGTCTCATTTTCACTAATGACTGGAATCTTATTGGCTATCACAATAGGTTTACCCAAGTCTACCATAACCTCAACTACTTTGTTTTGGTTTAAAGTGAGAAACAGAGTCTTAATTCCTGCCAAAGTGTCCACGGTTAAAGTAGTCTTATTTTTTATATTATTTTCATATACATACTTCCCAATACAGCGGATTGCATTACCGCACATCTCTCCTACAGAACCATCTGCGTTATACATTCGCATGCTCACATCAGCATTTTCAGAGGTTCCTATTAAAACCAGTCCATCAGCTCCAATTCCCATATGACGATCACTTAGGATTCGGGCCAGTTTTTCTGGATTCGGAATTTTTTCAAACCTAGCGTCCAAGAAAATATAGTCATTTCCGCAGCCATGCATTTTGGTGAACTTCATACAATGACTCCTTACTTATCCTTATTGTCATTATATGAAGTACTTATTATATTGGTGCCTTTAACAACGTCAAGAGCTTTTCTGCTGTTTCTACCATATTAGTTCCACTATCCATGCTAGTTTTTTGTATATAGCGATGAGCTTCTTCCTCACTCATATGATTACGCTCCATTAATAGGCTTTTTGCTTTATTTATCGTAGCAACTTCCTCAACAGATCGGAGTTTGGAACGATCCTTTTGCTTCTCCAATATCCTCTTTCTACGCCTTTGATACTGTAGAGTCATTATTTGGAGAGTTTGAAGCAGCTCATTTAGCTTAATTGGCATACTAAGACATACGATCCTACCGTTCGTTACCTCTTCTATCTTAGCCTGGGATGCCACTAACAACATTTCAAATCCATCAGGAAGATAATTTTGTAGCTGTAGGTAATGCATATCGGAAAAGCGATATCCACTCACTACAATCCCAGCATCTAATTCATTTGCTATACTAATAACCTGAGCTCCAGAGGTACAAGTTGCACTAACTTCAAGACCATTGCGAACTAACACTGTTTTTATATTCTTTGCATCTTCAAGTTTCGGAAAAGCAACAATAATGCTTAACATGTAACACCCCCAAGCTTCCCATTTATTTGGTATTGATGAGTAGTTAAATACGTTTTAAATACTCATCTACCTCCCAGTTAGAAACCTGTTGGTTATATTTCGTCCATTCCTTCTTCTTTGCTTCTAAATAAGTTTTGGTAATGTGCTCCCCTAATACATCCTTAAAAAATGTATCCTGTTCAAAGGCTTCAATTGCCTCTCCCAAAGAGCTTGGTAGTGTTTCAATTCCCAACTCCTCCGATTTTTCCACACTTAGGGTGCGTAAATCTACATCTATGGAATTTGGTGCAATGAGCTTATTCTTGATTCCCTCTAAGCCAGCTGCCATACATACTGCCAAAGCAAGGTATGGATTAGAAGCACAATCTGGACTTCTAAGTTCTATTTTTGTAATACCAGATCTAGTATCTGGAATACGAATCAAAGGACTTAAGTTATTCTTTGACCACCCTATATGTACAGGAGCTTCAAACCCTGGCACCAAACGTTTATAAGAATTAACAATTGGATTGGTAATTAAACACATTCCTTTTACATGCTTTAGGATACCTGCAATAAAGGACTTACCTTCGTCACTTAAGCCACGATTCTCTCCTTTAAACATGTCCTTACCATCCTTGTACATTGCTATATTGATATGCATACCTGAACCCTTTATCCCTGATTTCGGTTTTGGCATAAACGTAGCATGGAGTCCATGTCTTCTAGCAACAGTTCTTATTACCAGCTTAAAGGTCACAATATTGTCTGCCGCATTTAAAAGTCTATCATACTTAAAATCTACCTCATGCTGTCCTGGAGCATCTGCATGGAAGGAGGAAGTTACTTCAAAACCCATATCCTCTAACATTAAAACCATTTCTCTTCTTGCATTTTCACCAGAATCTAGTGGTCCGATATCAAAGTAACTGCCTTGTTCAGACGTATTTGTAGTAATACCTCCCTGTTCATCTAAATCAAACAGGAAAAATTCACATTCTGGCCCAATATCAAAATCATAGCCCATATCAGCGGCTTCTTTAATTACTTTCTTTAATATGTATCTGGAATCCGCGTCAAATGGAGTTCCATCTGGTTCATAGACATCACAAATGAATCTCGCTACTTTTCCCTGCTGCGGTCTCCATGGGAAGATTTCAAAGGTGTCAAGGTCTGGGTATAGATACAGTTCCTGTCGACTTACACCTGTAAAGCCTTCAATGGCTCCACAATCAAAGATACACTTGTTATTTAGCACCTTATCAAGCTGACTAATCGTCACAGCCATATTTTTTAAGTTACCATAAATGTCAACAAACTGGAGACGTATAAACTCTACGTCTTCCTCCTCTACAAGTCGAATAATGTCTTGAACCGTATACTTACTCATAACTATCTCTCCTTTAACAAATCTTTGAATTAATCCGTTGTAAGCTTAAGTGTTTCGCAAGCGAAACTCTTTAGCCTGTGCCCCGTCGTATAAACGACATTCTCCAAGCCAACCCAGTGCGATATCCTATGTAACAAAAAAGGGCAAGGGCATACTACCTGTAGCGCCCTTACCCAAGTTGTTTTCATAATAGCAATCACATACCCGTTTGTCAAGCTCTTTACTTTTTATATTGTCTTCCTTCATGATCCATTTCATAATTCTCTTTATAGATGAGCTGACTAATAGGTACAATTTCATACCCCTTTTCTTTAAGGCCTTCAATAATCGAAGGTAAGGCTTCTAGAGTATGCTTACCACCATTGTGAAACAATATTATAGAGCCATTGCCTAAATGCTGATTCTTTAAGATCCGATTTGTTATGGTTAACGCGTCATAATCCTTCCAGTCCAAGGAATCCACATCCCACTGAACACAATAGTAATGTAACTCATTGCAGACATTAATCAGATTGTTGTTGTAATCTCCAAAAGGCGGACGAAATAGATTCATATCCATCCCCGTCAAAGCCTTAACTTTATCGTGGACCTCCTGAATCTCATAGATGCACTCTTTCTTACTTATTTGCGACATCTGTTTGTGATTTTGACTATGATTACCTATATCATGACCTGCTGCTGCTATTTTTTTAACATCTTCCCCATATTTGTCTACCCAACCACCCGTCAAAAAAAAAGTAGTCTTCACATTATACTTGGCAAGGCAATCGAGGATTTGCTGGGTCTGGTCGTTGCCCCATGCTGCATCAAAGCTTATGGCCACTTGAGGTTTATCTGTTTTAACACAGTAGATAGGAAGCTTCTTGGTCGGATTTGATGTGACTGAAATAGCATCTGGCATATAGTTCATTCCTAATGAAAAGATTCCAATGGCTGTTAGCACAATAATTCCTATCCTTATAAAACTACCAACTACTTCTTTATTCCAATTACTATCCATAGATACACCCATTAGAGCTTGTTAGTATAATAT
>JAEZQN010000152.1 GCA_023441145.1 Bacillota bacterium | reverse complement strand
ATAAAGAAACGTTCATTCTGAAATTCTTATTGAATTTTCAGGGTTGTTTCACTGTTTAGTTATCAATGTTCTTTGCCGCTCAACTCACAAGCGACTCGTCTATCTTAACACAGTTTACAGTGTGTGTCAAGCACTTTTTTGAAGTTTTTTAACTTCTTTTTCAGTGTTTCGACAAGATTCAACAATCAACAAGAAGTCATCTAAGTTTTGTTGTTCTGTTGCTCGTCGCTGACGACTTGTTTATAATATCATAAAGAAAAATGTATGTCAATAAGTTTTTTGAATTTTTTATACATTTAAAACAATTTGACAATACTATTGATTCTCTACATTTACATATATTATGTAGAACGCTTACTCTTTATGTATATAAAAACAATTATTTATCTACTAGAAACCTTTGTCTTAATCGCAAATACTTTCATTAAATGCTACGCCCCCTCTTACATGAACTATTGAGTTAAAATACTCTATTGCAAATACCTATAGTCTTGGAAATAATAGAGGTGAAAGTAATTAAGCAAGGTCCTTTTGTCGATAAAATATACAGTAGTCTTAAACTCTTAAGACTACTTAGAAAACTAAGAAAGCTGAAGTAATAACACTTTTATATAGAAAGGAATCCTTATGAAGAAAAACATAACTATCGGTTCACATCTTATCAGTGAAGACTCACCTACCTATATTATAGCTGAAATGTCAGCCAATCATAATATGGACTTCTCCAGAGCAAAAGCAATTATTGATGCTGCTGCACATGCAGGTGCAGACGCAATAAAAATACAGACCTATACCCCGGATACTATTACCATTGACTGTGACAAGCCTGCATTTTTAGCCAAAGGACTTTGGGAAGGTAGAACCTTATATGAATTGTATGAAAAAGCATACACCCCTTGGGAGTGGCAAAAAGAACTAATGGAATATGCTAAAAGTGTTGGAATCGTTTTTTTCTCCTCTCCGTTTGATTTAACGTCGGTAGATTTTCTGGAGACACTTAATGTGCCAGCATACAAGATAGCCTCTTTCGAAATTACAGATATACCTTTAATCAGAAAGGTTGCTGCTCTACAAAAACCTATGATTATCTCTACAGGAATTGCTTACCTAGAGGATATTGATTTAGCTATTCGAACATGTAAAGAAGAGGGAAATGAATCGATCATTCTACTAAAGTGTATCTCCTCCTATCCAACACCTTATGAAACCATGAATCTAAAATCTATTCCAAATATTAAAGAGACCTTTGACTGCATCTGTGGATTATCCGATCATTCCATGGGTTCTGAGGTAGCTATCGCAAGCGTGGCACTAGGTGCTAAAGTAGTGGAAAAACATTTTACCCTTCGCAGAAGTGATGGAGGCGAAGATTCCGCATTTTCTATGGAACCAGAAGAATTTGCTTTAATGGTTAGCCAAATCCGTAATGTAGAAAAGGCTTTAGGTAAGGTTACATACGAATTAACTAAGGAACAAGTAGATAGTAGACTACATGCGAGATCTTTATTTGTTGTAAAAGATATAAAACAAGGAGAAACATTTACCGAAGAAAATGTAAAATCAATACGACCAGGCACTGGAATGCATACAAAGTATTGGGGAGATATCCTTGGAAAAACGGCAAAATACAATATTAAAAAAGGTACTCCAATGGACTGGATGCTAATCAATTAGAATAAGAGATACAATAATACCATCAAAAAAGAGAAGCAACGTCGCTTCTCTTTTCTATGTCTTATTATGTTAGTTTAAGCTCATTTAGTTATTCCACTAGTGTGCACTTGGGAAAAATGGACGTAGGCTCATAGCCATGTTGCTAGCTGGCATTGTTTGAAGAATAATATTACCTGGACCAGTTACAACAGTATTAAAGAAACCTTCTCCACCTAATAACTTATTTTTAATACCAGGAACCGAAACGATATCCATAGAACAAGTAGCATCCATTGCTACTAGATATCCAGTGTCTAGTACCATAGACTGACCTGGTGCAAGGCTATACTCCATAGCATATCCATCTATTTCGATAAATGCTTTGCCCATGCCGGATAATCGTTGCATAATGAATCCTTCACCACTAAAAAATCCCGAGCCTAATTTTTTCTGAAAATGAATGGATAGTTCCACTCCACTTTCAGATGCTAAGAAGGCAGATTTTTGTGTAATGACAGGGCGATCTGGGGTTATATCAAACGCACGTATAGAACCAGGGAAACTAGATGCAAAGGCAATCATACCTTGGCCACCTTCTGCCGTATAATTGTTTTGAAAAATGGAATCCCCTGAAAACATTCTTCCAAATGCCTTCCCGATTCCTCCGTTAGATGATGTCTCCATTCTCATATTAGGTGACATCCAGCTCATAGAGCCACTCTCAGTAATCATTCTCTCACCTGGCTGTAAATAACAAATTACCACGGGCATAGGTTCTCCCTTAATTTCATATTGCATCTTATATTCCTCCTCTTGTTATAATATATTAATTATACCAGATATCTCCATTATACCAAACTCTAATAGCAAATAAAATAACTTAAAGAGTGAAAACTTGGTTTTCCTCTTCTATTGAAACAATGTAGTTACGGTATTTTGCTGTACGAGTCTCTTGCTCTAGCATACGGATGATGTCATATCTCCCCCAACAATGCATTGGGAAAACAGTTTCTGCCCCTACTACATTCATAAAGTAATCAAAGCCCCACCAATATCGTTCTTCTTGTCTAGGATCTAAAACAACAAAAGCGACGTCCAGATGGGTATCCATTAATTTATTGATTTCTTCCGTATAGGCTAGTTCCATACGATTTTCTTCCTCAAATTCCTCTCCAGGCCAAGACCACCAGTTAAGATCTCCTGCATGATAGATGTTCTTTCCTTCACAGTTGATTACAAAAGCCACACCTGCATCTGTAGAAGTTAAGGTTTTAATCTGTATTCTATACTTGTCTTCACCTAATTCATACTCCCTATTCTTCCCTACAAACGTAATCTCTTCCTTTACTGAATTTTCTACCCCATTACGTTGTAAATAGTTTGGACCTAGACGAATATCCTTTGAAAAAACATAATGTACCTTAGGATAGTCCTTTAGTTGTTCAAAAATCTTCATATCAAAATGGTCATGATGTTTATGACTCGAAAATACATATATTTGCTTATTAGAATTCAGTTTTGGTAAGTCACCTTTAAACCAATCAAATAATAGTATGTTCTCTTCCAGCTCTACAAGAAAGCAGCTATGATAAATATAGGTTATCTTCAAGATAAAACCTCCCTTCCCTACTATTATAAGTGATAATGCTCAAAAAAGAAATTGGATATAGGGATAGCTATATCCAATTTCTTTTTATTGCTTCATACTTAGTTTAATATTGGGAAACTTAATTCCAATATATTTTATAATGATATCAACACAATGGTCCCTCCCTATTTTATCACTATTAAGAACCATATGATAGTTGATAGGGTTGGTCCAACTCCCACCACCAGTATAAAAGTTGTAATAGTTTGCTCGATACCGATCGGTGCTTTGAATTAGTTGACCTGCACGCTCTTTTGTAATGTACATCTTGCTCATTACTGATTTTAAGCATGCTTCTCTTGGCGCCTCTATATAGATACTAATTACATTATGATGTTCTCTTAATATATAATCCGCACATTTCCCAACAATTACACAGCTTTCTGTTTTGGCTAGGTTACGTATAATTTCTGCTTGAATATTATATAGGTTAATGTCAGATACAAACTTCTTCTCATGTGGTTCTAAGACAGTGGTAGGAGGTATTTTATGTAGGAGGCTTGCAATCTTTTGACTTCGTAATCGCTCATCTGTTTCTACAAACAAACTTTCATCTATACCACTTTGGTCTGATGCCATGGTGAGTAATTGCCTGTCATAGCACACAATCCCTAGTCGCTCAGCTAACTTTGTTCCTACTTCCTTCCCACCACTACCAAATCCTCTTGCTATTGTTATGATTACATTGTCCATGAGCAGACCTCCTTCGTTCTATTCACTATCTGCCTTAAGTACTGCATTAAGCATTACAGTTGCTCCAGCTGTACAATGCTCTGGCTTAGAGTACTCAGGCTCGCAATGAGACAATCCATCCTTACTTTGTACAAAGATCATGGTTGTAGGAATCATATAAGATGCAAACTGTGCATCGTGGCCAGCCCCAGAATGAATATATTGATGACTTACTCCACTTTCTTTCGCCGCCTCTTTTACATAACCAACAAGCTTCTTATCCCAATATACCGTATCCCGATTCCACATTTTCATTACTTCACAGGTGCAACCAGACCATGTCCTTTCACTACAACTTTTTACAATGGTAAGAACCTGGTTTAGTACCTCTGGATTCTCATGCCTAGCATCAAAAGAAAAATCAAAATAATCTGGTACACAGGTATGTAC
>JAEZQN010000080.1 GCA_023441145.1 Bacillota bacterium | reverse complement strand
TGATAAGGTTTTCTTGTTTTACAATGTCTATCCTAGTGATGGTTTTCACAGTAGATCTTTTGTCATTCATTTGTGAGGCAAAACCTGCAAAATCATGCCTTCCTATAAGCACCCTTGCCGCCTCCCTCATAGCCATGATGTCTAACTCTTCCTCTAGAAAAAGGCATTGATATCGAAGAAAAGGACTGGGTTTCTCTTTACAGTAGATTTGATATTGATACTGCTTTCCTATAGCAGAATAACGACTATGAAATTCCTTTGGTACCGTCTTAAGGGACAGAATTTGAATGTCAGGAGGAAGGCTTTGATTCCAGCAGAGAATCTCCTCCTCCTGAAGCTTTCTATTTGAATAAAAATTGGCCACTTGCCCTTTTGCATGAACCTTGGCATCCGTTCGGGAAGCACCAATGAGGTTAATTGGTTCTTTACAGAAATCAGACAATACATCTGCAAGGATTCCTTGTACTGTATTTTTACGACGGTCTCCACCTAACTGCTGCCATCCTTGATATTTGGTTCCATCATAGGCAATTTCAATTTTATAATTATAATCTAATCCCATTTGGCTAGCTTTCACAAATGTTCTCCTTATACTATAATGTGTTAACATCTCTTATGCATTTAACATTAATTTTTCACTTTTAAAGGCTTTTATTATCAACTTAGTTAATAGTAGAGAAATGCCTAACGTTACTCCCATATTAACAAGAAATGCAGCCAAGGTCAATTCACTGCTTAAAAGGCTCTGAATGGCTTTGGCAGTCCCATACACTGGAATTGCGTATTCTCCTAGGGCAGGGGCCTTATCCCCTTCAAACATGGTAATCATACCTGCCACCATGATAATCATATACAGTGGTGATATATATCCAGAAGCCACCTTGCTGGACTTCGCAAATACAGCCACTAAACTTATCATTGCCACATATAGAAAAACCAATGCAACTACTAGTAACAGTAGCTCCACAATCTGTGTTATACCAATTACGAGACTTAATCCAATAGAGCCGTCTGATCCCAAGGTGGTTAAGGTGTATGGTAGGGCGATTAGCATGGATACGGCATAGGTTATGGCTGATAGACAGGAAAGGATAGAAAGGGACAAGAGTTTCCCCATAACTAGTTGAGCTCTAGAGATTGGGCTAATCAGCAGGCTGGTTAGAGTTCCTCTCTCCTTCTCTCCTGTAATGGAATCAATACAAAGGCTCATAGCACCTGCAAAAAGAAAAATTACTACCATATAGGGAATAATAGTCCCTAATAACTTACCAGTTGCTCTTTTGGTGTCTACTAACTGAGAGGAGCCCTCCTCTCGGTCTATATCAAAGACCACAAGTTGGTTCATATCGTCTAGGCGACTGTTTAAGACTTGATTTTTATATGGCTCTAATACCTGAGTAAGAAAGGCTTCTCTGGCCTTATTAGAGGTATTCTCAGAGGGGTTATAATAAGTCTTAACCTCTGGAATCATTGCTCCCTCTCTATAGTTCTGAACTAGGGCAGTAAAATCCTTCTCAAAGGCTACTAAGAGGTCTACATCTCCCTTTTTAACATCTGACTTACTTTGCTCTAACTGTTCCCCCTCTATGAAACTCACCTTAACATTCTCCATTTGGTTCACAAACTCCTCAAGCTCCTGTGGAAGGTTATACAAATATATGACCTCTTGCTGCTGATTAGTTTCATTCATCTGGTTTGTTACTAGGATTCCAATTAGACTATACAGTCCAATGGTGATAAGAAGAGGTAAAATAAATAAAGCAAACACTAGCTTTCGATCCAAAAAAACTCGTCGCAGCTCCTTTCGTACGATTTGTACCACTAGCATATAATTATTTCTATTCATACTAAACCTCCTCCCCCACTTCTTTTATGTAAATACTGAAAAATGCATCCTCTAAGTTATCTGCCATCCCCTTCTCAAGAATCTCATATAGAGTCCCTTCTAAAACCTTACGACCATTTATAATAATTCCAATGCGATCACACAGTCGCTGGGCTTCCGACATAATATGGGTAGAAATAATAACAAGTTTTCCTTGATCTCTTAATCTAAGAAGATAATCCGTTACCTTCCTTGCCGTAATAATATCTAGCCCATTGGTTGGCTCATCAAAAATCACAATATCAGGGTCATGTACTAAACTTACCGCTATGGCTGCCTTCTGCTTCATTCCAGTGGACAACTCCTCCACCTTTTTATTCTGGAACTCTGTAATCTGAAAATAGCCAAACAATTCCTGCTGTCTTTGAGATATTTCCTCTTCACTCATTCCGTGGAGTTTTCCAAAGAAATGAAATAAATATGTCGGCGTAAAATTGGGGTCTAGTTGGATTTCATTAGTAAGAAAAGCCATCCTGCCTCGTAGAACTTCTTCTTTCTCATACAAATTTTCTCCATCTATAAGAATCTGTCCTTTAGTAGGCTTTAAAAGGGTAGAAAGACAACGTAAAGCAGTAGTTTTACCAGCTCCATTTGGGCCAAGTAGTCCATATATCTCTCCCTCTCTGGCAGTAAAGCTAACATCTGATACAGCTTTTTTATTACTGTCCCTTAATTTTAACTTTTTCTTCTGTTTTGCAGAAAGTTTATATATCTTGGTAAGACTTAAAACCTCTATCATATGAAACCTCCTTATTTTACTAAAATCTTATAGCCCCATAGAAACTTTTGTAGAAATGCCTATACAACAAAAGGAGGCTGTTACCTTGGTTGGAATTACTCTTTTTCTTCCCGACCATGTAACAGCCCTTTATACTAAATTCTTTTAAAGATCGGTAAAATTAATCATACTCCACAACTTTGCATCTTGAGTAATCTTATATTCACTGGACCAAACTTTATATTTTGCTACAAATATATCATCTCTTTGCTTCTCGATAATTTGCTCCTTTTTCTGAGCCGTAGCATCCTCATCAAAATCACTAATTAATTTTAGAATCACATATCCCTCTGACGTCTCAATGACTGGACTTATCTCTCCTACTTTTAGAGAAAATGCTGTTGTCTCAAGCTCTGGGTTGTCCCCTCTTCCGAAGGTGAAATCCACATAAGAAGCATCTGTGTTAGTGCTAGCAAAGGATGCAAAATCCTCTGTAGTTAATGCCTGCTGGCGCATAGATTCTGCGCGCTCTTTCGCTGTCTTCTTTTGCGCCTCATCTAAAGCAATCTGAGTACCATTCTTATCTTTTCCATTGGTCATAACCATAAGCATCTCTAGCTTGATCTGCTTTGCATCTTCGTCGCTGATTTCCGTATTCACTTCATTGGTAGTAACAGTATATACCTTCTCCGCCAAATAATTATCTTCTAGTACATGTCTCACCATATCTTGAGTAATCCCATACTTCTTCTGGTCTTCCTCAGTGATTTTCTCCATATACTCCACTACTTGTGTATCTACTTCTTCCTTCTCACTATCCTCTAAGGTAATATCTAACTTTGCTGCCTCTTGTACCACTACCTTTATCTTACTAACCTCACTTAGGAGTTCGTCTTTTGCCATATCTGAAAAGGTCTTTCCATCCTCAATGGTGATATTCCAGACATCCTCTCCTAAACTAGGCTCATATTTATTCTTAATCTGAAGCTGATAAATCAAAAGCTCTCGATAGGTAACCTCTGTCTTTCCCACAGTTAATACCACAGCATCCAGCTGTAAACCATCCTCTGACTGTGTTGCCACTGGACTCGCTTGGTTACTAGCAATTGGCGTACCAGTCGGACTACTAGAAGGCTCTTTTTCACTATTACATGCAGTCATGGAAGCGACAAAAGCTATCGCTACTACCCCACCTATCATGTATTTCTTCCATGCTTCTTTCTTCATGTTATCCTCCATACATTGCGCAATATCATTACTCTGAGTATAAAGCATTCTACTTAGGATGGCAACCCTAATTCTGAGGTGAGTTGCCTGTCATAACGGCCTCTTTAAGCTTAATAGAACTAATTTTTTCAAGAATTGATTTTATTAAGTCAAATAAGGCAAGTGGCTCAATTCTCTCCTTTTTCTTATTCTTTTTATCAAGATGATAGATAAAGGTAGGATGACTTCCTTTTTCCATGGTAAGGGACCCCTGATATTCCTCAAGTATCCTTGGTATCTGAACTACATCTAGAGGGGCCTGCTCATACATCACCATTTTTATCTTACGGTTTTTATATTCTAACTTAGTTACAAATGTCTCCTTGGCAAGTGCCTTAATAAAAGCAATATTAAGTAGATTATTCACTGCTGCTGGCATGTCACCAAAGCGGTCTACTAGCTCCTCTTGCATATCTAAGAACTCATTTTCATTCGAAATCTCTGCAATTCGTTTATAGATATCCAGCTTCTGAAACTCACTTTTAATATAAGTAGCAGGGATATAGGCATCTATATCAATATCCACGGTAGTATCATACATATCCTCTACCCTAGTCTCACCCTTTAGATTCTTCACTGCCTCATTTAACATCTTACAATAAAGATCGTATCCAACTGCCTCCATATGACCATGCTGTTTTTGGCCAAGAAGATTACCTGCGCCTCGTATTTCAAGATCTCTCATGGCAATCTTAAAGCCAGAGCCAAGCTCTGTAAATTCCTTAATGGCCTGCAAACGCTTCTCTGCCACCTCTCGGAGTACTTTATCTCTTCGATACATTAAAAAGGCATAGCTACTTCGATTGGATCGTCCTACACGCCCTCTTAACTGATAGAGCTGGGATAAGCCTAAACGGTCTGCATCGTCAATAATCATTGTATTTACGTTAGAAATGTCTAGTCCAGTCTCAATGATGGTAGTAGACACAAGGACATCAATTTCTCCATTAATAAAGCCAAACATAATATGCTCTAACTCTCTCTCACTCATTTGTCCATGAGCAAAGGCTACGCTGGCTTCTGGAACTAGCCCAGCAATGTGATTTGCCACATCCTCAATGGTATTTACACGATTGTATACATAATAAACCTGGCCACCTCTTGCAAGCTCTCTATGAATGGCCTCACGAATTATCTCATCATTATGCTCTAGTACGTAGGTCTGAATTGGCATACGGTCCACTGGAGGCTCCTCAAGTACACTCATATCCCTAATTCCAATGAGACTCATATGCATCGTTCTAGGAATTGGTGTAGCGGATAGTGTTAACACATCTACATCCTTCTTCATCTGCTTAACTTTTTCTTTATGAGTCACACCAAATCGTTGCTCCTCATCCACAATAAGTAGACCTAGGTTTTTAAACTCTACATCCTTTGAGAGCACCCTATGAGTGCCAATTACAATATCAAGAGTGCCTTCCTTCAGGCGTTCCAACGCCTTCTTCACCTGCTTAGGCGTGCGAAATCTTGACAGCATATCTATACTAATTGGAAAGTCCATCATTCGTTGTACAAAATTATTGTAGTGCTGTTGAGCCAAAATTGTGGTAGGTACTAAAAATACCACCTGTTTGCCGTCAGATACTGCCTTGAAAGCAGCTCTAATGGCGATCTCCGTCTTTCCATAGCCCACATCACCACAAATCAAACGATCCATAATCTTGGAGCTTTCCATATCTCTCTTGGTATCTTCAATAGCTTGCAGCTGGTCGCCAGTCTCCTCATATGGGAACATTTCTTCAAATTCTCTCTGCCATACCGTGTCCGGTCCGAACTGATAGCCTGACTTCTGCTGCCTGATAGCATATAGCTCCACTAACTCCTTAGCTACTGCTTCTACTGCTGTTTTTACCTTCTTCTTAGTGTTCTTCCACTCGAGAGAGTTAAGCTTATTGAGTTTCGGTGCTTTGGCATCAGCCCCTGCATATTTTTGCAGTACCTCAAGTCCAGTAGCCAGAATATACAGCACTCCACTACCGGCATATTCTATCTTAAGGTAGTCCTTCATAACACCATCTACCTCAATCTTCTCAATTCCTCGGTAAATACCTAGACCGTGATTCTCATGAACCACATAATCTCCTACATTTAAGTCGGTAAAGCTATGAACCCGATTGCCCTCATAGTTCTTTTTCTTAAGCTTTTTAGACTTTTTGGAACCAAAAATATCACTTTCCGAAATGACCACAAACTTAATCATTGGATATTCAAAACCACGGTGTAGTGGGCCTGAGGCAACAAATATCTCTCCCTGATTCACTGGCCTAGTATAGTCTTCGCTGTAGAAGGCATTTAAGTCAAAGTCTAATAAGTCTTGGCTAAGTCTCTTGGCACGACTCTTGGAACTGGAGATTAGAATAATACGATATTTTCGCTCTTTCCATGCCTTTAAATCCTTTACTAACACATCAAAATTCTTATTATAAGGGCTCACAGACTTGACGGTTAAATCATATTTTTTCTGGACAGAAAGATTGGTAATCTTATACTCCATGGTGCTAAGAAGAACTGTCTTCTGATGGGCTAGCTTCACACAAAGCTCCTTATAGGAGTATATAGCATCTGCCTGACTAGGAAGAATATAACCTAACTCAATTCTACCTGCCATACCTTCACGAAACTCTGTCTCTACAGCCCCTGCCCTCTCATCCATTCTAAGAGGCTCATCCACAAAGAAAATTGTATTTTCCTTGGTGAAATAGTCGAAAAACGACATAGTCTTCTCATAGAAATAAGAGACAAAGCTGTCCATGGCAACCGAACCATTGTATTCACTGATACGCTCTAAGAATTCACCAATAATCTCTTTGATTCTTCTGGCCTCATCTAATCGTTTATCTGCTTTTAAACTATTGTAATATTGCTCAAATTCCTGCTCTATTTTCTTCTTTCCTTTTTCCACCATAGGAGGAGTAAAGATAAATTCAGTAGCAGGATATATGTTAAGCTGCTCCACATTTTCAATGGAACGCTGACTCTCTACATCAAAGGAACGGATGGTGTCAACTTCCTC
>JAEZQN010000079.1 GCA_023441145.1 Bacillota bacterium | reverse complement strand
CTATAAGGGAATAGCAGGAATGATTGGTCCTATATTTAGTATATTGGCATTATTAGTACTATGTTTATCTTATTCTGTCTTAACAAGAGGACAGATCGAACTTCTCAATATAGCCTCATTACTTTTTACAGTGATAAACCCATTGCTAATTTTGCTTAAGGCCGCAAAACAGCTTAAATATAATCCTGCTTTTAGGGAACCTTTAGTATATACATTAACCGAAGAAAAGATTGTAGTAACTCAAAATAAAGAAGTCTTACCAATACCCTGGAAGAATGTACAGGAGGTAGCAGAGACCCACCATAATCTTATTGTCTATTTATCCAGGGTTCGTGCCTTTGTGCTTCCGAAAGAGAATATTGGGAATCAGCTCGTTGAAGTTCGGCAGTTGATTCGCCGTTCTGTAAAAAACGGTAAAGTTAGATTGAAGAAAGAAGAGAAGCAATAGAGTATTGCAGGAGAAAATGATGTTATATGAAAGTTTTAATACAGAGGACACATTTGCAATTGGGAAACAATTAGGAGAGACAGCTGGTGCTGGTAGGGTATATTGCCTACTTGGAGATTTAGGAGTAGGAAAAACAGTCTTTACCCAAGGGTTTGCCGCTGGGTTAGGAATAACAGAAGCTATTAGTAGTCCTACCTTTACGATTGTACAGGTGTATGAGGAAGGAAGACTTCCTTTCTACCATTTTGATGTATACAGAATTGCAGATATTGATGAAATGGATGAGATAGGCTATGAGGATTATTTTTACGGGAATGGAGTATGTCTTGTGGAATGGGCCAATCTCATAGAAGAATTACTTCCAGAGTCCGTTACTGTTGTAAAGATAGAAAAGAACCTAGAAAAAGACTTTGATTATAGGATGATTACCATAGAGGAGAAGAAGGATGAAGATTTTAGCCATAGATAGTTCTGGTTTGGTTGCATCCGTAGCAATTTTAATAGATGATTGCTTAGTTGCAGAGTATACCACTAATTTTAAAAAAACGCATTCTCAGACACTTCTACCAATGCTAGATGAGATTGTTAAGATGACAGGGATAGAGTTAAAGGATATAGATGCTATTGCAGTGGCAGCAGGTCCTGGCTCCTTTACAGGTTTAAGAATTGGTTCTGCAACTGCCAAGGGCTTAGGGCTAGCTTTAGATAAGCCAGTGATTGAAGTGCCTACGGTAGATGCTCTTGCTTTTAATTTGTATAATTCTAAGGCACTTATTTGTCCTATTATGGATGCTAGGAGAAATCAAGTTTATACTGGTCTTTATTGCTTTGTGGATAATGAACTTCAGGTTCTATCCGCCCAAAAGGCAGTAGAACTTAACCAACTAATTGAGGAAATACAAATGATTCAAAAGGAATCTAAGGAGTATTCCAATGTTATATTTTTGGGAGATGGAGTTGAAGTTCATAGAGAATCCCTAGTAAAGGCTTTTGGCAATGCAGTTTCCTTTGCACCTGCCCATTTATCTAAGCAAAGGGCCGGGGCTGTTGCTACACTAGGAGCAAAATATTATAGAGAAGGCAAGATGGTACATGCTAGAGAACATGAACCTGTTTATCTTCGTATGTCACAGGCAGAGAGAGAGTTAAAAGAAAAGCAAGCTCATCAATAAAATAGTAATCATGTGAGGAGTTCTATGGACCAATCCATAATAATCAGGGTGATGACTCTGGAAGACATTGACCAAGTGTTAGATATTGAAAAATATACATTTTCCATGCCATGGACCAGAAGGGATTTTGAAACAGCTGTAAATAATCCAAAGGATTTGTATTTAGTTGTGGATAAAGACGGTGAAATTATAGGGTATTGTGGATTATGGGCTGTATTAGAGGAAGGCCAGATTACTAATGTGGCAGTTAAGGGAGAGTATCGTCATCAGGGGATAGGGCGAAGAATGCTAGAAGTGCTCCTTGCCGAAGCTAAACAGCGCGGTATTACAGGGTTTACCCTAGAGGTTAGAGAGAGTAATATAGCGGCGTATACTTTGTATAAGAGTTTAGGGTTTGATGTTGCAGGGATACGGCCTGGCTTCTATGACAAGCCAAAGGAAAATGCTATTATTATGTGGTATTACACAGCATAAGAGGGGTATAAAGCAGTCTGCACAATAGTAGTTTTTTCCACTATGAAAAGTAGGGGTACGTATATATAATTATATTAGCTTGCGTTGGTTTGGAGGAATAAGTCTTGCGAAAAGGGAAACGTTTATTTTGCAATGTATGTGGTAGAGAACTAAAGATTGAACGGGGAATTCTTAAAGAAGGTGTATTTGAGGCTACTCATGAGTGGGGTTATTTTTCTAATAAGGATATTGAAGTGCATCAGTTTGATATTTGTGAGCATTGTTATGACAATATGATTGATTCCTTTATGATTCCCGTAACCATAAAAAAGAAGAATGAATATCTATAGCTATGGCTTGCCAAAAGTAAACCATGTATTAAATGTTAGATTTATAAAAATAGTAGTTAGAGTCGATATACATAATGTAGATCGACTCTTTTTATTACATAGGATATTGTTTCGCAATATCCTATGTAACAAAAAAGCTTTCTAAAAGACAGAAAGCTGGTAATCGCACTGGGTTGGGGCGTGCATTCACATTGATTCTAGGTATAAAATATGCTATCATGGGAAAAGTAGAGAAAAATGGATATGAACTATATAGAATAGTAAGTGAGGAAGAATAGTGTTAGATGTATGTTTACTTGGAACAAGTGGTATGATGCCGTTGCCAGGCCGGTATTTAACTGCTTTGATGACAAGATATAATGGAAGTAGTTTGTTAATAGATTGTGGAGAGGGTACCCAGATGGCAATTCGTCAGAAGGGCTGGAGCTTTCATCCTATTGATGTAATTTGTTTTACTCATTTTCATGGTGATCATATAAGCGGGTTACCAGGGCTTTTATTATCTATGGGAAATGCAGATCGTCGTGAAGAGGTTACGTTGATTGGACCAAAAGGTCTGGAAAAGGTGGTTAAGGCGTTGCGTATTATCGCCCCAGAACTACCATTTTCACTTCGCTTTATTGAGTTATCTCAAAAAGAAGAGGTTATTGAGATAAATGGATATCGAATAGAAGCCTTTCGTGTTCAACATAATGTAGTTTGCTATGGCTATAATATTGAGATAAGAAGAAATGGTAGATTCTTTGTGGATAAGGCTATAGAAAATAACGTTCCGAAAGAAATATGGAGCCGTCTTCAAAAAGGGGAAAATGTAACTTTAGAGGATAGAACCTATACTCCTGATATGGTGCTTGGTCCAAAACGAAAAGGTATTAAAGTAACCTACTGTACAGATACAAGGCCAATACCACAGATAAGTAAGATGGCGTATAAGGCAGATTTGTTTATTTCTGAGGGGATGTATGGAGAAAAAGATAAGGCAGATAAGGCAGTAGAGTATAAGCATATGACATTTTATGATGCAGCTAGACTGGCTAAGGAGGCTGAAGCTTCAGAACTGTGGCTTACTCACTACAGTCCTTCCCTTACTAGACCTGAGGAATATATGGAAGAGGTAAGATCTATTTTCCCAGCTGCATATGCTGGTAAGGATGGTAAAACAATAGAACTAGAATTTAATAAGGATGAGTAAATTGTGTCTACACACATTTAGAAAAACAGGGGGCATTACATGAAAAAAAAGTATTCTCATATCATAGTTGTTTTTGTGCTTATTGCAATTGGGGTAGTTGCTTTGTATTATTTTTTCCTTACTCATAATTTTGATAAAGAGGAAGACTTAACAGAAAAAAAGACGTTCGTAGAAAAAATGATTGATATGGATTTGGACATCTACTATCCAGCCACAACGAATACTGTTTTGGAGACCTACGGAAAGATCTGTCAAGCATTATATAATGAGGATTATACAGACGAACAGTATAAAAAACTCATGAGTCAATATAGAAAACTAATGGATGATGAGTTACTTTTAAAAAATCCAGAGGAAGCACAACTTACTAGCATGCGTGAGGAAATTGCTGACTACAAGGAGAAGGAAAAGAATATCTTTACTTATCGTTTTATTGATGATCTGAGTAATAAAGAAATTGAAATAGGTGATAAAACCTACGCAACCATAACAATGTCCTTTGGTGTTAAAGAGGGTAGTTCTATTGTAGTGACGACTGAGGAGACATTTATTTTACGAAAAGATAATGAGGATAAATGGAAAATACTTGGATGGAAGCTGAGAGAGAAAAAGGATGACTCCCTTTCAGCTTCTGCAAACCCATCTGCTAGTCCTACAGCAGAGGAATAGGAGTAATGTAAAGAAAGGTTAAAAAAATGGAAAAGGATATTACAATTTTGGCCATTGAATCATCTTGTGATGAGACAGCAGCAGCAGTTGTAAAAAACGGCCGTCAGGTATTGTCTAATATAATTTCTTCACAGATTGAACTTCACAAACTATATGGAGGTGTGGTTCCTGAAATTGCTTCTAGAAAGCATATTGAAAAAATTAATGTGGTGATAGAAGAAGCCCTTAAAGAAGCTAATATGGAACTAGGGGATATTGATGCCATTGGAGTTACCTATGGTCCAGGGTTAGTTGGAGCACTTTTAGTAGGTGTGGCAGAAGCAAAGGCCATCGCTTATGCTACCAATAAACCATTAGTAGGTGTTCATCATATTGAAGGCCATGTTTCAGCCAACTATATAGATAATCTAGATTTAGAACCCCCGTTCATGTGTCTTATTGTATCAGGTGGTCATACTCATATCGTCCATGTTAAGGCATATGGTGTATATGAGATTATAGGAAGAACAAGGGATGATGCTGCTGGAGAAGCCTTTGATAAGGTTGCTAGAGCAATAGGTTTAGGTTATCCAGGTGGTCCGAAGATTGATAAGCTTGCAAAAGAGGGAAATGCTGGAGCAATAGCATTCCCAAGAGCCCAAATAGAGGGTGCAGAATTTGACTTTAGTTTTAGTGGAATTAAGTCTGCTGTTCTTAACTATGTTAACTCTTGTGCTATGAAAGGGGAAGAAGTCAATAAGGCAGATGTGGCAGCTTCCTTCCAACAAGCAGTAGTGGATGTTCTTGTGGATAGAACAGTAAAGGCAGCCAAAAGATTTGGTTTAAAGAAAATAGCCATAGCAGGAGGTGTTGCAGCTAACTCTTCCTTAAGACAGGCTATGGAAAATGCATGTAAGGAGGAAGGGATTGATTTCTATCATCCTTCTATTATTATGTGTACAGATAACGCAGCTATGATTGGTTCTGCAGCCTATTATGAATATTTAAATGGAGCTCGGCATGGCTTGGATTTAAATGCAGTTCCTAATCTGAAAATTGGGCAACGCTAATGGTCTAGTTACAAAGGAGGTTCAAAATGAACGGTAAGGTTGTTGCAGTTATATTGGCAGCAGGCCAAGGTAAAAGAATGAATAGTCAAGTTGCTAAGCAGTATTTGGAAATCAACAATAAACCTTTGCTTTACTATACCCTAACTGCATTTGATAAAAGCAATGTAAATGAGATTGTTCTTGTGACTGGTAGGGAAGAAGAGGAATACTGTAAAAAGCAGATAGTTGAGCTATATGGGATAACTAAAGTAAAAGCCATTGTTTCGGGAGGTAAGGAACGCTACGATTCCGTATACCAAGGCTTAATGGCATGCAATGAAGCGGATTATGTACTTATACATGATGGAGCTAGACCTTTAATTACTCCTGAGATTATTAATAAGACAATAGACTCAGTTGTACAATATGAAGCATGTATTGTTGCAATGCCTGTAAAAGATACCATTAAAAAAATAGACTCAAATGGCGTTGTAGATGAGACCTTAGACCGCAATACTCTATGGATGGTGCAAACGCCTCAGGCTTTTTCCTATTCTATAGTTAGAAGGGCTTATGAGGATATTATGCAACAGGAGCATAGTCATATCACGGATGATGCTATGGTTGTGGAGGCTATGACAGATGTACCTATCCATGTTGTACAGGGTTGTTATACTAATATAAAAGTAACTACACCAGAAGATTTGTTTGTAGCGGAACGATTTTTAACGTTAATTGACTGATATGATCAAATTGTTTGAATTTTAGAAAAAAATCTAAAAACATTATTGACAATTAAATTTATACATGGTAGAATAAATCTTGTCGCTGCGAAAGAGTGACAAGATTTTGTGTCTTATATACGCGTTGTTCCGTATGACACAAAAGCTGATTATGAACCATAAATATGACGTTATTTAGCAATCAACTAACATGAAAAACGCTTGACAAGGTCATGTCATCATGATATACTAATCAAGCACGATTTGGAGAGGTGTCCGAGTGGTTTAAGGAGCTGGTCTTGAAAACCAGTGATTCCGAAAGGGACCGTGGGTTCGAATCCCACCTTCTCCGTTTGAGTTTGTAAGATCTCATATTTTTATAAATGAAGCGTTATGGCTATGGAGAAGTACCCAAGCGGCTGAAGGGGCTCCCCTGGAAAGGGAGTAGGTCGTTAATAGCGGCGCGAGGGTTCAAATCCCTCCTTCTCCGTTTGAAACTTATAAAGTTTCAAAATGATAAAAAAGTGCTTGACAAACTAATTTAAACATGATAAACTAGTCAAGCTGATTTAACAAAGAACATTGATAACTAAACAGTGAAACAACCCTGAAAATTCAATAAGAATTTCAGAATGAACGTTTCTTTATGAAACAGTAAATGACATCGAAAGAT
>JAEZQN010000017.1 GCA_023441145.1 Bacillota bacterium | reverse complement strand
GATTATGATGGATTTGTTGCTATAGGAGAGCAATATAAGAATGATGCATTATATGTTAGTAGTACGATGCAGCAGTTTGCCCATAAATCTGCACAGCTGAATATACAGATGCAAGAGATGGACGGAGCAATGCAAAACATTATGAAGGTAATGGAAGAAAGCTCTCAGGGTGTGGTAACAGCTGCTACTAGTACAAATAGTTTAGTAGAGCAAATGAATAATATAGCTGGTCAAATGGTGGCCAACCAAAATGTAACGGAGTCTTTAAAGGGAGAAGCCGATAAATTCAATAGAAATGAGACGATGGTATTATAAGCTAGGATAATGTTCAAAGCAGGGAAAACTTTCCCTGCTTTTGTCATATTAATAGTGATATTCATAACTACAGTTTCGACTTCTCTCATGAAAGATTGGAATACCATTTTTACTAAATCGAAAGCTCGCCTTAGTACTGTTACTTTCTTTGATGGTACCTATCATATGACCTTTTTTCGGTGAACGAAGAGGTAAGGTCTTTGCAGGTGTAAGTTTGATAGCGAGCCGGTATGGGCCCTGGGTAAGTAGTATTTTTGTTTCTGTAATCAGTGCAAGTTTTACCCCTTTATAAGTAGCCAATCGGTATTCCTCTCCTTTATAGGTAATGGCACAGATGCAACCTGTAAAATGAAGTCCCAGGAAAGGAATATGGGCTATGGAGACCATGATACTTAAGTCCTCTGTAAAATCATTGCAGTGAAGCCATAGGTAGCTTTTAGGAAAGGACCGACCATAGTCCCCCTCAATATAGCCTGTACCACCAGTAAAATCATAGTCTATTCCTCTTACTGTAAGGCTTCCCTTTAAGGAATGCTTCATGCTAATGATCTCATGGTTACATTGCATAGGAAGATAGTGAAATGGCCCCATAATTGGAGACTTAAGAGTAAGGAAAGGCCCATAATTAATATGCCCTGTTATCTCTGGATAGTTAAGGGTAATCCCTTGTCTAGACACCTGGCACCCTTTTAAGCTATCATATTGTAACACTTCATGGTTAGTTATTACCTGCAAAAAAGGTCCACTAGAAGCTTTTCCAGTAATAATCGCAATAGTGTTGTGTGCTTTTTGATGTTTATAATAACGTCCGGCAAAATAATCTTTCATACACGTTGTCCTTTAGTTTTTCTTTAGTATGAACAAAAAAAGAATCTTGTAAGCTGAAAGAAAGTAAAAAAACTTTCTTTCTTTTTATTTTCTCATAAATTTCCTTTAATTTTATTGAAGTTGCCAAAAATTAAAATGTAAAACAAGATATAGTATCAATAATATCTACAAAATTCACAAAAATGTCGTATCGTGTAATTTTATGTTGTATATGAGAATAGATTTATGTAAAATTGATTTATACAAATAACTTCCATTTATTATAATTGGTTGAATACAATACAAAGGAGAAAGTATGATTACATTTTTAGTTTGCCTTGCTATCTTGATTGGTGGCTATTTCATTTACGGTGAGTTTATTGTAAAGACAGTTGGGTATAACGATGATGCAAAAACACCAGCTGTAAGACTTCAGGATAATGTGGATTACGTTCCTATGCCTTGGTATAAAGTTTTCCTTATCCAATTCTTAAACATTGCAGGTACAGGCCCAATCTTCGGTGCTATTAGTGGTGCATTATTTGGACCAGTGGCCTTTCTTTGGATCACCTTTGGTACTATTTTTGCAGGAGGTGTCCATGACTATCTATCAGGAGTAATTTCCATGAAACACGATGGTACTTCAGTATCCGAGTTAGTTGGAGTCTATCTTGGTGGCAAGATGAAGATTGTTATGAGAATATTTTCTATTATCCTATTAGTTCTAGTTGGTACAGTATTTGTAAGTTCACCAGCAGGACTACTTTCCAATATGACTGGTCAGTCTATGGTAATGTGGACAGCTCTAATTATTGTTTATTATCTTGTGGCAACTGTACTACCAATTGACAAATTAATTGGTAAGATTTATCCGTTGTTTGGTGCTGCGTTACTTGCTATGGCAGTTGGTTTATGTGGTGCTATGTTTATTGGTCACTTTAATGGGACAAAGCCTATGATGGAGCTTACTCTTAATAACCTTCATCCGGATGGCCTTAATGTTTTCCCATTCCTATTTACTACCATTGCCTGTGGGGCACTTAGTGGATTCCATGCAACCCAGTCTCCAATGATGGCTCGTTGTGTAAAACGTGAAAGTGAAAGCAAACGAATTTTCTTTGGTTCCATGGTTGTAGAGGGGATTGTAGCATTAGTTTGGTGTGCAGTTACCATTGCCTTTTTTGGAGATACAGGACTAATCAATGCATCTCTTACTGCTGGTGGTGGAGCTTCTGGAGTTGTAAATACAGTATCTAAAGAGCTACTTGGAACATTCGGTGCAATCCTTGCAGTATTAGGTGTTGTAGCTTGTCCGATTACCAGTGGTGATACAGCTTTTCGTAGTGCAAGATTAACAATTGCAGACGCATTTAAGATTAAACAGGATCGTTTTAGAAACCGTATTTTATTAGCAGTTCCATTATTTGCAATTTGCATTATTTTAACCCAAATTGATTTTAATATTATTTGGCGTTACTTTGCATGGTCTAACCAGACCTTGGCTACCATCTTCTTATGGACTGGTTCTGCATATCTGTTAAGAAACAAAAAGAATCACTGGATTACTACTATTCCAGCAACTTTTATGACCTATGTGGTAATCTCTTACATTCTACAAGCGCCAGAAGGCTTACGATTAAGCACAATATTCTCTAATCTTGTGGGTGTTGTAGGTGCCATACTTATGTTTGGTTATTTTTTATTCAAAACAAAAAAGAATAACAGTGTAGAATAACTATAAGAAGCTCAGGCTCCCTCTTGTTGGTTCACAAGAAGCAACAGAGAAGGGAGCTTTTTTAATTCTTGTAAGAACATTGTACAAGGTGGTATAATATGGTAATACTATCTATGTGGAGGGGCTATGGCGAAGTTAGAGTATGAATTAATAGGGGATTATGAAACAATTCTTGATGAATTAGATACAGCTGTATTGAGTGGAAGTATGTCAGCTAGCTTAGAGGATTCTTCAGATTTTCATTTGGGAAACTCTAGATGCAGTGTTCGAGTTTATGAGAGATACAGTACATTTGGTGGAAACAGAGTCAGTATGAATCTTACTCTTTATTCTAGTGAAGGCCGTATTTTTTTAACAGCTATTACATCAGGAGGAAGCCAAGCGATATTTTTTAAGATCAATACAGTAGGGGAAGAAAGTTTTCTAGATACGGTACGTGACGTGATAGACCGATTTAAAAGATAATAAATAATGTCGAATTTAAACTAACGATTTATCTTGCAATTTACTTTTATAATGATATTATAAATTCATCTAAAATGCATTTAGACGACGGAGTCAGATTATTCTGGCTCCGTTTTTTTGTTACATAAGAAATTGCTTTGCAACATCCTATGTAACAAAAATGCTTTCTAAAAGCATAACTCATTGTTCTCGTCATCAACAAAGTGTGGAAAGAAGGTGTTGTAGTAATGAAACAGAAGTGTATAGTAAAACCTGTTTTTTACAAAAGACTAATTATGATGGGGCTATATTTCTTTGCCTCAGTAATTGTACTCTTAGGATCATTTTTTACTACGTATTGTATTATGTACCAGGTGAGCCTTCCCATTCTTAATAATTCAGTGCCTGGTGCCATATTGGGTATTCTAGTTGTCTATTTTGGCATAAAGAATATCATCATGGTGTATAAGTTTGAATCTACTTTCTATGAAGCAAAGTCTAAATTCTCATGGCAGAACTTTAGAAGACAGGGAAAAAGAATGAAATTTAAAAATTAGAAAGAGGGGATTTTATGAAGAAATCATATAAAGTATTAGGTTTAGTGGTGGGAGCTATAATTTTAGGTGCTGTATTGGCTATCTCCTTCTTGGGATATGGGAATGCAGATCCAACAGGGGCTTCCTACATGGCAACAACAGGGTCTGAGACCATTCAAGATGTAGCCCTTACAGCCAATAAGGCAATGTACGGTGCAAATTTTACATGGATTATGATAGCAGCCTTTATGGTGTTTTTCTTCCAGTGTGGTTTTGCAATGGTGGAAACTGGTTTCTGTAGAGGAAAAAATGCTGCCCATACCATGACCATGAACTTTATGGTGTTTTTAGTTGGTGCTGTTGGTTATTTTCTTACTGGTTTTGCTTTTCAATTTGGTGGTTCAGGTGGTGTAGCCACTCTTGGATCTGGTACGGCAGCATTAGATTCTATGGCAGCCATTGATGGGCTTGGTGGAATCATAGGATACAAAGGTTTTCTATTATCCGGTAGTGGAATGTATGACCCTGGCATCTATGCGTTGTTCTTCTTCCAAATGGTGTTTATGGATACTACAGTAACCATTCCAACAGGTTCTATGGCTGAGCGTGTGAAATACTCTGCTTATGTTATTATCGCTTTATTTATCTCCATGTTCTTATATCCTATATTTGGTAACTGGGTATGGGGTGGCGGCTGGTTATCTGCCCTTGGAAGAAACTTTGGGATTGGTCATGGTGTAGTAGACTTTGCTGGTTCTGCAGTAGTACACTCCATGGGTGGAATGATAGCTTTGGCAGGTGCCATTGTGATTGGACCTAGACTTGGTAAATTTAAAAAGGATGGCACAGCAAAAGCTTTCCTAGGACATAATATTCCAATGGCCATTATTGGTACGATCATTTTATATTTCTGCTGGTTCTCCTTTAATGCCGGATCCACCCTTAACTCAGCAGACGTAAGGCTTTCCGTGGTAGCTACCAATACCATGATTGCAGGAGCTATTGGCGGCGTGGTTTCTATGTTTTATATGTGGATTAAATTCGGCAAACCTGATCCTTCTATGACAGCCAATGGTGCGTTAGCAGGGTTGGTTGCAATCACAGCACCTTGCGCCTTTGTCAATGCAGCATCTGCATTTGTTATTGGTTTTATCGCAGGTTTCTTGGTTTGTATCTCTGTATCCGTAGTAGAAAATAAATGTAAGATTGATGATCCAGTCGGTGCTATTTCTGTTCACTGTGTAAATGGTCTTTGGGGTGTGATTGCTCTTGGACTATTTGCGGATGGTACTTATGGAGATGGCCTGAATGGTGTAGCAGGCGGAGTAACTGGACTCTTTTACGGAGATGTTACACAGCTTTTAGCTCAGTTAATTGCAGTTGGGGTACTCATAGTATGGGGATTTGGTGTATCTTATGTATTTATGAAGCTCTTAGATAAGGTATGGGGCTTGCGTGTATCTGCGGAAGTAGAACTTGACGGCTTAGATATTCCAGAAATGGGTGTGGAAGCTTATCCAGATACCCAGATGATTCAAGGAGAGGTAGACTAAATTAGCATACTAATCATAGTTTTCTCCTTTTTGTAATAGATATAGAGGTGAAGCTAGAAGTTTTGTGGTGCTAAGTGAATCCATATATCTTAAAACTAGTACGGAAAAATCTTATTGTTTTTGGTATTACCTTTCTTGGTTTACTCCTTGTAGAATACGTGATTTTCGGATTGTATTTTAGAAAGCATTTTTATGCCAATACGTTTATAAGTGGAGTGGATTGCTCTAATCTTACAGCAGAAGAGGCCGACAAGTTAATTCACCAGATGATTAATGCTTATACACTTACAATCAAAGGCAAGGATAATTTGGTACAACAGATATCTGGAGACAGTATTGACTTATCTTATCAGTGCCAACATAAGACAGAGGAGCTTTTAAAAAATCAAAAGGCTTATGTGTGGATTGCGAAAGCATTTAAAAATCATCAGTTAGATCATTCATGCAAGGTCGTATATAGTCAAGATAAACTAAAAGCGTGTTTAGATAAAATAGGAATCCCTGAGAAAGGGAAACTGATTGCTACAGAAAATGCGAGGATTAGCACTTATGATACAAAGACGGGATTTTCTATCCTTAATGAAGTGGTTGGTAATGAATTGGACCGAAGTCTCTTAGATCAAGTTGTGGAGCGGTCCATTCATACCCTATCTACGGAATTGTCTTTGGAAAAGGAGGGCTGTTATATTGCGCCTACAGTAATAAGTAGTTCTCCTATTTTAAAGAAGGCGTTAGAAACAATCAACGGTTATATGAAAACAAAGCTGACGTATCAATTTGGTACGCATACAGAAATACTAGATCAAAAACAGATAGGTCCAGCCATTGTAGTAGATGCCAACAATCAAGTCAGTATAGATGAGCAGAAGATGAAACAGTTTGTGACCTATCTAGCAAATACCTATAATAACCCAGATGGCTTCTGGAAATTTGAAACTAGCTACAAGAAACAAGTAGTGATAAAGGGTGGAAGCTTTGGTTGGGTGTTAGATGAACAGCAAGAATTAAAGGAAATCATAGAATGTATTAAGGCAGGACAGCAGATAGTTAGGAAGCCCGTTCCGGCTAGTAATTCTGTCAATAAGGAGTATCGGACCATAGGAAATACCTATGTAGAAATTAATAAAGCAAAACAACATATGTTTTATTATAAACAGGGGAAACTAATCATAGAAAGTGATGTTGTAACCGGTATATTAAGAGGTGGCCATGATACCCCTGTGGGACTTTACTATATTTCACAAAAGCAACAAAACAGGACTCTTAGAGGATTTAATGATGATGGTAGTAAATATGCTGCCTTTGTCAATTACTGGATGCGTTTTAATGGAGGTATAGGCTTACATGATGCGCCTTGGCAAGCGTATTTTGGTGGAGAACGCTACCTTTATGCAGGTTCACATGGTTGTGTAAACCTTCCACCTAAGGTTGCACGTCAGTTGTATCAAGTGGTTGATTTATATACTCCAGTTATTGTGTATTAGAAGGTTATAGAAAGGTTTATTGCAGTTTTTCATAGATTGGGCTACAATATCTGTATTGCATAAGAGGTTAGAGTTGGCAAAGGAGATAGTAGACAATGACTAAGACGAAGAAACTGTATGATCAGGATGCTTATCAAATTGAATTTGATGCAGTAGTAGAGTCCTGTGTTGCTGTGAAGACAGAGCACAAGACTCTTTATCATGTAATTTTAGATCAGACCCTCTTTTTCCCTGAGGAAGGTGGACAAAGTGCGGACCAGGGTGTCATAGAGGATATTGAAGTGATAGATGTGCAAGTGCAAGGAGAATCTATTATTCATACATTAACAGCACCTTTAAATGAGGGACAGTCCGTACATGGTAAGATATCATGGAAACATCGATTTAACAATATGCAACAGCATTCTGGAGAACACATTTTTTCAGGACTTGTTCATCAACAATATGGATATGACAACGTTGGTTTTCATCTCAGTAATCAGATTGTTACCTTGGATTTTAATGGAGTATTAACCCCTGAACAGGCAGTAGAGATTGAGTTAAAGGCCAACCAGATAATTATAGAGAATCTTCCAATCAAGGTAACCTTCCCTAAAAAGGAGGAACTGGCTAAGATGGAATATAGGAGTAAAATAGACATAGAAGGACAGGTGCGAATTGTAACAATACCGGGAGTAGATGTATGTGCTTGTTGTGCTCCACATGTGAAACATACAGGGGAAATCGGAATTCTAAAGTTAATGAGTATGCAAAATTATAAGGGAGGTGTGCGAATCAGTATTTTATGTGGATACCGAGCTTTAGAGGATTATAGAGAAAAGGTAAAGGTGATTGGTCAGTTATCTACAGACCTTTCTAGTAACCAAGAGAATCTAGTAGATGCGGTGAAGCGAATAAAAGAGTCCGCACTTATGTTAAAACAAGAGCTTACGGTAGCGAAGAAGGAGTATATAGAGGTTAAGATTACACAGCTTCCAGAGGGACAAGAGCATGCCTTCTTGTTTGAAAATGGGTTAGATGCCTTTACAATGCGTAATGCAGTCAATCAGATGACAGAACTTCATGAAGGAGTTTGTGGTATATTCTCTGGAACAGAGGAAGATGGATATCAATTTATCCTTGGAAGTAAGACTAGGGATACTCGCAAAGTGATGGAACAATTAAAGGAACAGTTAAATGCTAAAGGTGGTGGAAGTCCAGCTATGGTGCAGGGGTCTTTAACTGCAGATAGAGAAGCAATTATGGCTACTATTAATCGTACTTTGGACTAAGAGGTGATACCATGAAGGTAATTAATTTTGGATCGTTAAATGTAGATTACGTGTATCAGGTGGATCATATAGTTAGGCCTGGGGAAACCCTAGCGGCTACGGAGCGACATATTTACTATGGTGGAAAAGGATTAAATCAGTCCATCGCCCTTGCTAAGGCTGGAGTTTTAGTCTACCATGCAGGTCTTATTGGAAATGGTGGAGATGGACTAGTAACCCTTTGTAAGAAGACTGGGATAAATACGGATTATATTCGTAAAGTTGAAGGAGAAAATGGTCATACCATCATTCAGGTGGATACTTCTGGACAAAACTGCATTCTACTTTATGGAGGCAGTAACCAGAAAATCACCAAAGAATTTGTCGATGAGGTACTAGCTCATTTTCAAGAAGGTGACTTAATATTATTACAAAATGAAATAAGTGAGATGCCATATATCATAGATAAGGCTTATGAAAAAGGATTGGTTATAGTATGTAATCCATCGCCTTATAATGAGGTGATGGAAGAATGCGACCTGAGTAAGATATCCATCTTTATGATTAATGAAGTAGAAGGGGAGCAAATTACGGGGGAAGTAGAACCTAGGGACATATTAGAAGAGATGGGAAAATGCTATCCTACAGCTAAGGTAGTACTTACCTTAGGAAGTAAGGGAGTGATATATCAGGAGGCAGGAGTACAACTCTTTCAGGAAGCCAAAAAGGTGAAGGCAGTAGATACAACTGCAGCAGGAGACACCTTTACGGGGTATTTTATTGCAGGTTTATTGGAGGGACTAAGTAAGGAGGAGAATCTAAAACGCTGTGTTAAGGCTTCTGCTCTTACGGTGTCAAAAAGAGGAGCTGCTGACTCCATTCCCACTAGGGAAGAGTTAGAATAAACTATCTATCAAAAAAGTTGTCACTCCCAATTAGAGAGGTTACTATGAATACAAAACATATTGTACATTTATATGGTGCGTCAGGTGCAGGAACGACAACCCTTGGACGGTATATCGCCAATCAATTAGGCTATATTCATTTGGATACCGATGATTTTTACTGGCTTCCGATAGAACCAAAGTACACCTATAAAAGACCAGTGGAAGAACGATTAAGACTTATGAAGAAGGAAATAGAAGGGGATAATGGGGTTGTGATTAGTGGTTCTTTAACAGGTTGGGGTGATGTACTCATCCCTTACTTTACACTTGCGATCCACGTTGTAACCGATACAAACCTTCGGATAAAGAGACTAAAACATCGAGAATACTTAAGCTTTGGTGAGAGAATTCTACCTGGAGGAGATATGTTTAATAATCACCAGGAATTTTTAACTTGGGCGTCAGAGTATGATACTGGAGATGCCACTATGCGAAGTAAGAGTTGTCATGATGAGTGGAGAAAACTGCTTTCCTGTCCATTCATAGAAGTGGATGGTAGTAGAGAGTTGTCATATAATTATTCTCTAATAAATACGTTACTTGAAGTTACCAATGTGAAAAAGGAGGAAGGCGGATGGTAAGTCCTATACTATTAATTATAGTTGGTATCATAATACTTCTGTTAGGAGTTTATCTATATCGTTACCTTTTGCGAATCGTCGATGTGCTAGGAAAAAATCGTAAGAGTAAAAGAATACGATTGCTTGTGATATTCATTTGCAATGCTCTCTTTGCAGCATGCTTTAAGTTTTTAGGCTATGGACTAGTACTCCTCATGCATGTTCTTGTAATTGCATGGATAGTGGATGGTATTCATTTTCTAATAAAGAAACTTTATAAGTCATATTCTGATCATCCCAAATGGGACAAGGTGTATAAGAGTGGTGTGCTTCCTCTTATACTAACTAGTATTGTCCTTTGTTATGGTTTTATTAATATGGGAAACGTAATTGAAACCAATTATGAGGTTGATACAGACAAATACATACGGCAGGAGGGCTATACCATAGCCATGGTTAGCGATTTACATTATCCAACTACGATGAATGGAGAGGCTCTTCTTTCCTATGTTCAGGAGATTAATAAGAAAAGTCCCGATTTTGTAGTACTGTGTGGGGATATTGTAGATGAAAGTACGACAAAAGTAGAGATGGAAGAGGCCTTAAGCATACTGGGGCAGATTGAAAATAAATATGGTATTTACTATGTATATGGAAATCATGATTATGCAAGATACTCTGGTAAATCCAATTTTACGAAGGCAGAGCTTTATGACTGTTTTGTTTCTAATAAGATACAGGTACTAGAAGACAGAGTGACTACTGTAAATGACGAAATTGTGCTTATGGGACGAGCAGATAGTGGTTATGGAAATGACGATGCTAGAGTAGATCAAGAGAAGCTGTTGGCTGGGATAGATCAGAATAAATATATACTTTTACTGGATCATAAGCCAGCGGAGTTAGAAGAAAATACAAAGCTTGGGATTGACCTTCAGCTTTCCGGTCATACCCATGCAGGTCAGCTTTGGCCAGCAGGCATTATAGGAGAACTACTTGGTGCCAATGAGCAGAATTATGGTATCAGGGAAAACGGAAGCTTCACCTCCATTGTATCTTCCGGTATCGCTGGTTGGGGAAATAAGCTTAGGACAGCGAAGCATTCCGAGTATGTAATCATTACTTTGAGGCCAAAAAACTAAAGCTTACAAATCATCTTGTATTCTTCTTCGCTTTCACTAATAATTTCAAAGCCCACCTTAAGATACATCTTGAAGGCATTGTTGGTTTTTTGTACAGCCAACGATGCCTTTTTATATCCAAGTAATTTTAGATGATTGAGCATGCTTATCATAAGCTTAGTACCAATTCCGTGTCCACGATATTCTTTGTATAAAGAGATCACAAATTCAGGTGTGGTTTCATCTGGTTGAAAAATTGCTTCATACAGAAAATCTTCTAATAAAGGATATTCTTCTTTTTTTAGTGGTCTAATAATAGTATCCATTGTATCTTCCCAGCTAAGTATGCCTCTATATGAAATATCTTACCAGTATAATAAAAAATGAAAAAGATAGTTAAATTATTTAAAACTACCACTTGACTCTCACGTTACGTCATAGTGTAATGTAAGTATTGCTAGCAAATAAAAAGTATGGGAGGAATCATCTGATGAAAATTAATGAAGTAGCAAAGTTAACTGGAGTAACCGTAAGGACGTTACATTATTATGATGAAATCGGTCTCTTAAGGCCAAGTTTGGTGACGGAGGCATGTTACAGGCTGTATGATCAGGATGCTCTAGAGACGTTGCAACAGATTTTATTTTTCAGAGAGTTAGATTTCCCTCTTAGTGAAATCAAGGAGATTATGACGAATCCCAGTTACAAAAAGCAGGAAGCTCTGATCAAGCACAAAGAACTGCTGACGAAAAAGAGAAATCGTTTGGACAAATTGATTCAATTAGTGGATGATACCATGGAAGGAGCGAGCAATATGAGTTTTAAAGAATTTGATACAACCGATATAGAAAAGGCAAAGAAAGAGTACGTGGAAGAAGTAAAGGAACGTTGGGGAGGTACGGATGCGTACAAAGAAAGTGAAGAAAAGATGAAGTCCTACGATGCGAAAAAGTGGGAGATGATGAATGCAGAAAGTGAAGCCATCTTTCAGGAATTTGCCAAGATTAAGGATAAGGAGCCAGATAGTAAAGAGGCTAGGGAACTTGTAAAGAGGTGGCAGGAGTACATTACTGCTAATTTTTACACCTGTACCAAGGAAATCCTTGCTGGACTAGGAGCAATGTATGTGGCAGATGAACGTTTTAGGAATAATATTGACCGGTTTGGAGAAGGAACAGCTGCCTTTATGTCAGCAGCCATAGAAGCCTATTGATGTGAATTTTAATAAAACACTTGATTTTTATTATTATTGATTGTACACTAAATACAACAATTAAACAGTGGGGAGCTTGTAGTACAGGCTGAGAGGAAGGTATAACCTTCGACCCATTAACCTGATTTGGATAATGCCAACGTAGGGATGCCTGAACAATAGTGTATTCATAGGAAGTTATCGAATCGATAGCTTCCTTTTTTTGCTGTATAGGAAATTACTCTTGTAGGTTTCCACTGGATGATTGATTAATACTGTCCGAAAACAGTTCGGGGAAAGAGGTAATAATGATTGGAAACTGTCTTGATAATGTGAGAAAGAACACACCACTGGTACATAACATTACAAATTATGTAACAGTGAACGATGTGGCAAATGTTCTGCTAGCCTGTGGCGGAAGTCCTATAATGTCGGACGAGCCTGAGGATGTGGAAGATATTACTTCCATCTGCGGTGGGCTCAACATTAACATCGGAACACTGAATAAGAGAAGTATTGAAGGAATGTTTGTTGCTGGAGCAAAGGCAAATGAACTTGGTAAAATCGTCCTGCTTGATCCAGTAGGCGCGGGAGCCAGTGCACTTCGCACTAATACAGCAGTAGAACTTATGAAGAAAGTAAAATTCGATATTATTCGTGGTAATGTTTCAGAAATCAAAACTCTGGTACTTGGTAGTGGAACAACCAAAGGCGTGGATGCTGATGCAGCAGACACTGTAACCGAAGAAAACCTTGACGCAATGGTTGCTTTTATTAAAGCATTTGCCGCAAAAGTAGGTGCAATCATTGCTATCACCGGTGCTATTGACCTTGTCTCTGATGGCGAAAAATGTTATGTAATCCGTAACGGTCGCCCTGAAATGAGTAAGGTTACAGGAACTGGATGTCAGCTTTCTGCAATGGCTACCGCTTACGCTGTTGCAAATCCCGACAATAAAATCGAAGCAGTTGTGGCTGCTGTGTGTATCATGGGACTAGCAGGAGAAATCGGATATTCCAATATGCAACCGGGCGAAGGCAATTCTACCTTTCGCAACCGTATTATTGATGCCATCTACAATATGGATGCTGAAACACTGAACAAAGGAGCAAAATATGAAGTGCGATAAAAAAGACCTGCTTCTTTATGCCGTAACTGACCGTTCTTGGCTTGGTGAGCAGACATTATACAAACAAGTGGAGAAAGCATTACAAGGTGGTGCAACTTTTGTTCAACTTCGTGAGAAAGAACTGCATGAAGAGTCATTCTTGAAAGAAGCGATAGAAATCAAAGAACTTTGCAAACGCTATAAAGTTCCTTTTGTAATCAATGACAATGTGGAAATTGCTTGCCAAATGGATGCGGACGGTGTTCACGTCGGGCAACGTGATATGGAAGCAGGCAATGTTCGTGCATTGCTTGGTAAGGATAAAATTCTCGGTGTATCAGCACAGAATGTAGAACAAGCAATTCTTGCAGAAAAGAATGGAGCTGACTATCTTGGTGTAGGTGCAATGTTTAATACCGATTCTAAGGCTGATGCTGATGATGTCAGTTTTGAAACCCTGAAAGCAATTTGTAAAGCGGTAAGTATCCCAGTTGTTGCTATCGGCGGTATCGGAAAACATAATGTTTCTCAACTTGCCGGAAGTGGAATTTGTGGTGTTGCGGTGATTAGTGCTATCTTTGCGGCAGATGATATCAAGATTGCAACATTAGAACTGAAAGACCTCACCTATAAGGTGGTATCCGAATGATTAAGGGCGCAATATTCGATATTGACGGCACCTTGCTCGACTCCATGTGCATTTGGGATACTATTGGTGAGAAGTATCTGCATTCTCTCGGTAAAGAGCCGCAAGAAAATCTTGCAGAAACTTTTAAGACCTTTACTCTTCGTCAGTCGGCTGAGTATTACAGAAAGAATTACGGTGTTTCCCTTTCGGTAGAAGAGATCATAAACAGTATAAATGAGATGGTAGCAGACTTCTATATTAAAACCGTGCCATTGAAGAAAGGCGTTATTGAATTTCTCGATAAATTGAAAGATAAAGGTGTAAAAATGTGTATCGCCACTGTTACAGATAAACATTTGGTAGAAGTTGCGCTTAAACGGTGTGGAGTGTATGAATATTTTTCTGAAATATTCACCTGCGCATCGGTTGGCTATAGCAAAGAGACTCCGCATATATACCGTGAAGCGCAAAAACACCTTGGGACAGAAAAAAGTAATACCGTCGTGTTTGAAGATGTATATCACGCACTCAAAATGGTTAAAGATGAAGGGTTTCTCTGTACGGCGATTTATGATGAACACGAACATATGCAAGAGGAAATTAAACATCTGGCAGCCTATTATCTTGAAGATTTCACAGACTTTGAAGGCTTTTGGAGCAGTATAAATAAAAATGAGAAATAACAAATAAGCGGCAGACCGGGGGCACCACTCTATGTCGCTCAATAAAAATAATGCAAATATAGTAGAAAAGCAGTAAAAACTATGAGAACAGCATTATCAATCGCAGGTAGTGATTCCTGCGGAGGCGCCGGCATTCAAGCAGATATTAAAACAATGACAATGAATGGTGTTTATGCAATGAGTGCAATTACAGCACTGACAGCACAAAACACAACCGGCATTACGGCTATTTGGGAGTCCTCTCCGGAATTCCTGAAGCAACAGATTGATGCGATATTTGAGGATATCTATCCCGACGCAGTAAAAATCGGAATGGTTTCTTCCATAGAGCTTATCAAAGTGATTGCAGAAAGGCTTAGATACTATCAGGCAAAAAACATTGTAGTTGACCCAGTTATGGTGGCAACGAGTGGATCGGAACTTATTAAAACCGATGCGGTATCCATACTTCAAAAAGAACTGTTACCGATAGCAACTCTTGTTACGCCGAACATTCCTGAAGCGCAGATACTTTCAGGGTTGTCTATTCAGAACAAGAACGATATGGCTGCCGCTGCTAAGATAATCAGCGATACTTACAAATGTGCTGTATTGTTGAAAGGCGGTCACAGTATTAACGATGCTAATGATCTTCTATATGTAAACGGAGAATACTGTTGGTTTGAGGGAAAGCGGATCAATAATCCCAACACCCACGGAACAGGTTGTACCCTATCTTCTGCCATTGTCTCTAACTTGGCAAAAGGCTATGATTTAGGCGATTCCATTAGACTAGCTAAGGACTATATTTCTGGTGCACTTGTGGCGATGCTAGACCTCGGAAGAGGTTCAGGACCTATGAACCACGCTTTTGATTTGCAAGGCGAGTTTTCAAAGGAGGCGGAATCATGGTAGCTGAAAAACGTACTTCCGTATTTGAAAACGGTTTGATTTGGTTTGGAGCTGCCCTTTCTATAGCAGAGATTTTAACTGGAACATATTTTGCTCCCCTTGGTTTTGGAAAAGGGTTGGTTGCGATTATTATTGGTCATATTATCGGTTGCACAATGTTGTTCTTTGCAGGTCTTATCGGTGGCAAGGTTCGCAAAAGTGCAATGGATACTGTTAAAATGAGTTTTGGTCAGAAAGGTGCCTTACTTTTTTCTGTGCTGAACATTATACAACTTGTAGGGTGGACTGCTATTATGATCTATGACGGTGCACTTGCCGCAAATGGTATTCTAAATATCGGTAATTGGGTATGGTGCATTGTGATAAGTGGTTTGATTGTCCTTTGGATTCTAATCGGCATAAAAAATCTCGGCAAAGTCAATACGGTTGCAATGTCATCCTTATTTGTTCTTACGATCATATTAAGTTTTGTGATTTTTGGGGAAGGGAAAATGCATGGTATAAGCGGTGAAGGTATGACCTTTGGTGCGGCGATAGAACTTTCGATTGCTATGCCACTGTCCTGGTTACCACTTATCAGTGATTATACAAGAGAAGCGAAGAAACCGGTAAAATCAACTGCTGTTAGTGCAGTTGTTTACGGTATTGTGAGCTGCTGGATGTATGTTATTGGTATGGGTGTTGCTATCTTTACGGCAGAAACTGATATAGCTACAATTATGATGAAAAGCGGTCTGGGTATTATCGGACTTTTCATTGTTGTGTTCTCTACTGTAACAACAACCTTCCTTGATGCGTATTCGGCAGGTGTTTCTGGTGAGTCAATTTCACTTAAAATTAATGGTAAATGGCTTGCTATCGGAACGACAATCCTAGGAATGATGGGTGCAATATTCTTGCCACTATACGATATTACCGATTTTCTGTATTTCATCGGTTCTGTATTTGCACCGATGATCGCTATTCAAATAGCGGACTTCTTTATACTGAAGAAGAATAGCGACAAACATTCTTTTGATATTCAAAATATTTTTATTTGGATTGTTGGTTTTGTGTTTTATCGTTTGATGATGAGTGTTGATATTATTATTGGCAATACTTTACTCGATATGCTGGTAACTATTTTATTATGCATTGTTGTAAATCGAGTTGTAAAAAAACTTAAATTTCAACAGAGAAGATAATTCTAATCAATGAATATAGAGTTGAAACAGCTGGCATTTACTATATATGATGCCAGCTGTTTTTAATATCCACTGCTTCTCTATGGTACCGCTTTTTTCTTATATTAAGTTGGTAAGTCCATTTACCTTAGCATGCTCGTGTTCCTCCATAGGAATAACGATGCACTTCTTACCATTGATAATCTGCGAGGAAATCTGATTCACCTTTTCTGGAGTAACTCGCAGAATGACGTCAAAGAGAGAGGAAGAATCTGAAATGTGTTCATTTTCTTCTAGCTTCTCTGTCAGCTTTTGCACTTTTTCTTCAAGAGCCAGCTCTCGCTTGATTTTTGCACTTTCAGCAAGAACCTTAGAATCAATTAAATGATCTACTACAGGTGGCATTTCTCCAAAGCTTTCTTCGTAGGCTTGTTCGATTTTATGAGTAACCTCTTCATCTAGACCACTGTCATTTAAGATGCTTTGTACCGCTTGATTAGTAAGAATCACTGGTTCCTCTTCATCTGGTTTAATGGCAGCCTGTTCCTCTGCTAGTAGGGTAAGCCCTTCATGAATATCCATCATGACCTTAGTGCAAAGGTCTCTGTCTGGAATAGCTTCCTTAATGATAGAGTGAAATTCATTTTTTTGTTGGGTAGCCGTCTTTTTGGCAGGACATCCAAGTCCTTCTTCTATTAGCTCAATGTGAGGTTCCTTCGCATCTCTACCATACATCATAATCGAATGAATGTCGGTACTTCTGTCGGTAAAGGCAGGGAAGATAAAACCTGTATCTGGAGCACCTACCACCCAGTCTCTAATACGTGGTCCAATCCGGTTTTCGTCCTGAAGATAACCAAGTCCAGGTTTTGATAGAGAAACTGGACAGATGGAACATAGTAAGTACTCAAATACCTCTTCTGACTCATCTAATTTACGGTTGTCAGAGGTTTTAGTCATAACATCGTAAGCATCGTGGTAGATGACGATTAAGTAATTGCCAGGATAATCATAATGGTCAATAATCATCTGGTAAAAGGTCTCTAAGAGGGCCTCATTTTTTAATTGGCTTTCTCTAAGTCCCATTAAGAATTGTTGCTTTCCACCTGGCTTTTCTTCCTCAAGAGGAAAGGCTAGCTCAATTAAGTTATTTCCTATAGTTCCAGATAAGGTTTTCTTCGCGATATCTAAGTATTTATTAAATTCCTCTTCCTCTAGATTTAAAAAAGTGTCAGAAAAGGTTAGTACTATTTCTTTTTGAGAATTTACGTAGCAACCACACATTTTGGTAAAGGTACAACCATTTTTCGTAAGTCTTTTCTTTAATTCCAATACTTCTTTCTTTGTCATAGTTACCTCCTTATTGGATCATCATAGTAAAAGTCCAACTAGTTATTAATTATAAATCAAAATAAAAGTATTTCAAAGATTGTTTTTTTGGAAGTTATGTTTTTATACTACCAATGTTTCCAATAAAATAAGTAGTATTGGTAAACAATAAAGGGAGTGAGATTCTTACGAATTCTGTGTATAATAGCGTTATAAGACAAAAGGAGAAAGATGTATGCGAACAGTATTAGAACGTTTTCTACAATATATTGAAATTGATACCCAATCAGAGGATGAGGTGGAACAGTTACCAAGCACCAAAAAACAATTTGATTTGGCAAGAGTTTTAGTAGAGGAATTAAAAGAACTTGGAGTAGAGCAAGTGGCCTTAGATACGGAGCATTGTTATGTGTATGCTTCTATTCCAGCCAACAAAGAAGGCATTCCTGCCCTTGGTTTTGTCTCTCATATGGACACTGCTCCATCTCTATCAGGTGCCAATGTAAAGCCTCAGATTGTGAAGAATTATGAGGGTGGAGACATTGTGCTTAATAAAGAGTTAAATGTTGTACTATCACCAAAGCAATTTCCAGACTTAAAGTTAGTTCATGGCAAGGACCTCGTAGTCACCGATGGAACCACCTTACTTGGTGCCGATGACAAGGCTGGTATCGCTGAAATTATGACAATGGTGGAGTATGTGATGCAGCATCCAGAGCTACCTCATGGGGAGATTAAGATTGGCTTTACTCCAGATGAAGAGGTAGGAAGGGGAGTCGATTTCTTTGATGTAAAGCGCTTTGGTGCTGATTTTGCTTATACCGTAGATGGTGGTCAATTAGGAGAAATCGAATATGAGAATTTTAATGCAGCAGGGGCGAAACTAATTATTAAAGGAAATAATATTCATCCTGGCTATGCTAAGAATAAGATGGTAAATGCTCTTCATATTGGAATGGAGTTTCAAAGCATGCTTCCTAAGTTTGCAGACCCAGCCAACACCATAGGATATGAAGGTTTCTATCATTTGGACTACATGAAGGGTGGCGTAGAAGAGGCTACTATGAGCTATATCATTCGTGATCATGAAAAAGACTTATTTGAGGAGAAGAAGAAGCGTTTTGAGAAAATTGTAGAGTATCTTAATGATAAGTATGGAAAAGGGACTGTAACTTCTATTGTAAAGGATAGCTATTACAATATGAAGGAAATTGTTTCGGATCATATGCACCTTATCGACAATGCAAAAGCTGCAATGGAACAGCTTGATGTAGTTCCAAAGGTGGTGGCTATACGAGGTGGCACCGATGGAGCAAGATTGTCTTATATGGGCTTACCTTGTCCCAATATTTGTGCAGGAGGCTTTAATTTTCATGGAAAATTCGAATTTGTACCGGTGCAGGATATGGAGAAGATTGTTAAGATCCTTGTGAAGATCATTGAAATATATGGTATGACCGAAAGGAAGTACTAATATATTACTAGTAACAACGGTATGTGAGGATTTTCATGAGAAAGATTAATGTGAAAGGAATGTTATTAGTAGTAGGTGTTGTCATTGGCTCCTATGTGGTGGGACAGGGACTTGGATATTTGGTTCATGGAATGGATAGTGGAGAGGTGAGCACCATTGGGAAGGTGAGTACCGGTACTCAGATTGACCAGATGGAGACGGTCTTTGACTCCATCGAAGCCTCTTGTGAAAACTGGGGACTTGGCTTTACCAAGGAGGGCCAGCCACCAACAGGAAATGCCACACCAGAACAGCTTAAGGAGTATGACTCTTATTATATTGGAGACACAACCAAAAAGACCATTTATCTGACCTTTGATGCAGGCTTTGAGAATGGAAATACTGGCGTTATTCTGGATGCTTTAAAGAAGCACAACGTAAAGGCCACTTTCTTTCTTGTAGGGAATTATATTAAGACTAGCCCAGACTTAGTAAAGAGAATGGTTGAGGAAGGTCATATTGTGGGGAACCATACCAATAGTCATCCAGACATGTCCTCCATTAGTAGTAAAGAAGCATTTCAGAAAGAGCTAAATTCCTTAGAGACTCTGTATGAAAGCACCACAGGACAGAAAATGCAAAAGTATTATCGTCCACCTCAAGGAAAATATAGCGTGGAGAATCTGAAAATGGCCAAAGACATGGGATATAAGACGATATTCTGGAGTTTGGCTTATGTAGATTGGTATCAGGATAAGCAGCCAACCAAGGAGCAAGCGTTTAAGAAACTTCTTGGCCGAATTCACCCGGGAGCAGTGGTTCTTCTTCACAGTACCTCCAAGACCAATGGGGATATCTTAGATGAATTGCTTACAAAGTGGGAAGACATGGGCTACACCTTTGGTACCTTAGATGATCTTTGCCAGCAAAAATAAAAACCTAAATAAGGATAACTACCAGGGCTAGTAACAATGCTTTGGTAGTTATTTTTTATTGACATTATATTCCATTATTGTATAATATATCTATACGATATATCGAATAGATATATTATGTTAGGAGGAGTACTATGTTAGAGTCACTTATTTTAGGTATGATATTAGATCAAGAGCGTACAGGGTATGATATTAAGAAATGTATTAGTGAGCGTTTTAGCATATTTTATAAGGCTAGCTTCGGAAGCCTATATCCAGCACTTAACCGGTTAGTGGGAAAGGGGCTTGTAACCACAAGAGAAGAGACGAAAGGTGCACGTAAGAAAATCTTTTACTTAGTCACAGAGGAAGGACGGAATGAATTTCTGGGGTGGTTATGTAGTCCTATGGAGATAATGGATGGTACGAATCTCAAGTTAATAAAGGTGTATTTTTTTGATCAGCTGCCTAGGGATGTGAGAGATGAACAGCTTACCGTATATGAGAAGAATAATAATCTATACCTGCAAAAATTGTTGGCATTAGAACAGACACTTAAGGAAGTAGACCAGGCAAAACACTATTACAAACTATCAACCTTGTACTATGGAATTATCATTACTCAGAGAACAATAGAGTGGTGTCAGCATATTAGAGAGGGAAAATTATTGTCTGACCTTGTAGAAGAGAAAGGAAGGAGGAATGGGTATGATTAGTATGTCACCAAGTGGAGCGTTAAGTCCTTACTATTATAAAGGTGGTTATTTTCATGGTATCCATTATGGCAGTTACTTTGAGGATACAAAGGCGCTATTAGACATGATGGAGAAGGAAGAAGAGTTCATACTGAGATTTCCACAGCGCCGAAGAATCTTAATCGACCTCTATGAGACAAGGCTTAATAGGGAAGTGCTAGAAAGACTATTAAGACAGATTACAGCCCTTAATGATCGGATTGTAAAGCTTGCCATCGCCACAGATAGAAGAAGCTTGCGAAAGATTCAGAAAGCCTTAAAGAAGGAGCCTGTTATAGAGTATGGAAGATGTTATCTGACTACGGATATGGAGGACGGAAAGACTTGGTTAGTCAGTGATGGGTATGTGTAGAGGTGATAGAAAGGGGAGGTTACCTTGAAGAATAACAACTTAGGCATGATGAAGAAGTCCTTTTCCTTATACTACAACGGAGGAGAGATATGGGCTGAACATCTAGATGCTATCGATAATATTGGGGATATGAAAAGAAAATTTGACGAGGATTTAGTACAAATGGCAAGACCTTCAACCAGTTCATATGTGGCGATTAACTTGGCAGAATCGGTGGTGGACAAAGATTTCTTACAGTACATAATTAATGCTATGAATACCTGTGGAAAGCCTTATCAAAGAGTGGTGTTTATTGGATTACCCTATAGACTTAAAAGATATTTAAGTACCCATACTCCCTCTAACCTTGGAGTGGTTGCGTGTATCGATGACTTTGAGAAGGCAAAGGAATGGCTCATTTAAATTATTTATTAAAAAATAATTAGAGGACTTGTAATTTTTGGTAAGATATAATATAATAATGATATCAAAATGATATTATTTTATTGGAGGGTTTAAAATGGAAAGTGCGTCGGATAAGAAAAGTGTAGTTGAAAAAATTATTCATCCATTTAGTGGAGGGGTAGCATTGCTATTACTGTTATTGGAAATACTAGTTTCTATAGGAGCTATTGTATTAGCATGTATTCTACTGTATCAGGAAGTATTTGTAGTAGGTGGTATATTGTTAGGGGTTGGTATTGTGGGCTTACTTTTGTTCTTTATCCTGATTTGCGGGCTCCACATTGTTAAGCCAAACGAAGCCTTGGTGTTAACCTTATTCGGTCGTTATTATGGAACAGTGAAGGAAGAAGGATTCTATTATGTAAACCCATTTGCGACTGCTTTTAATCCGGCTGTAAGGGCAGTGACGTTTTCGGCTACTACGACTGCTTCATCTACATCTGTAGGAACTGGTATTTCAGAGACTAGTTCTGGTAAAAAGATTTCCTTAAAGACCTTAACACTACAAAACGAAAAGCAAAAGGTAAATGATGTATTAGGTAATCCAATTATCATTGGTGCTGTAGTGATTTGGAAGGTTGTAGATCCTACTATGGCAGTATTTGAAGTGGAAAATTACAAAACCTATCTCTCCATTCAATGTGATTCTACCATTCGTAATATTGCAAGACTTTACCCATACGATACCATGGAAGAGGATAGTGATGAGAAGACACTTCGTGGTAGTAGTCAAGAGATTGCTAACAGTATGAAGGAAGAATTACAGCAGAGAGTGGCTGGTGCAGGTCTTTACATTGAAGAAGTAAGAATCACTCATTTGTCCTATGCAGAGGAAATCGCAGCTGCTATGCTACAAAGACAACAGGCAGTGGCAATTATAGCTGCTAGACAAAAGATTGTAGAAGGC
>JAEZQN010000309.1 GCA_023441145.1 Bacillota bacterium | reverse complement strand
AGAATACATAGATATCCCCATGCTTTTGAACAAGGCTTTGGCTAATTAATACTTTAAGGGCAGCTTCTGCCCTTTCTTTCATACTTCTACGATCTGTATGAATATCCTCCACCATTAAACTGGTGATGTTTTCAACTGTTGCTTTAATTTCTTTCACATATTTAATCATAAAGAGGGTCTTTAATACATTCACATTAAAACAATTTTCTTCATGATCAGGATTAATGATATCATTATCTGCTGCTCTAGAAATAACCCCTTTATGACTATGATCTAGGAACTGATGCAGAGCATCATAAAATACGTTAAAGGGAATAAGTGTTCCTATTTCTTTATCTACAAGCTTAGCTGCAGATTCCTTGAAGAGGGCTAACATGGAACGTTCCCCTTCTGATAAATGTTTACCTGAAGCACCATGGGTTCTAATAGAAGTGAGTACATTTCCTAATAAATTGAATTGGTAAGGAACAAAAGGATAAACCATTGCAAAGTCTTTTTGATCTGAGTAAAGTTTCTTTTCTACCTCATCATTAAATACAATGAGATTCTTGATAATCGTTTGATTTTGTTCATAAGTAAGTTCTAAGGTTTGATGGGCTGTAGATGTCTTATCTAAAATTCTTTTCTTAATAACTTCATCTACGTTAGCTGACGATAAGGAAAGTCTGGTATCAAAACGCCCCTGAATCTTAGAGAAGTCATTTCCCTTGGTCTTAGTAATAGAATCTATATCTTGTTGGCTCGTTACAATAATCCACACCTTACCTTTACAAGCTGTTCCGATATCTTCTGTTACTGTTTGAAGATTGAGCATCAGTTTAGAATCATCTCCAATATATTGTCCTATCTCATCTACCAGGAATACAATATGATGATTATTACCCTTTCTATCTAAATACTCTTTGACTAACCTTGCAAAATCCTCAATACTAATGTTATAAGGATCACCTGCTTTTTCACACCAATTACGTGCTGCTGCTTCACTCATAAAGTCCATATCTACTAGTATATCTACAACACTATCTTGAATAAAATCAAATTTATGTCTTGAGCTATCCCATGACTTTCCAAAGTCTTCTTCAAACAACCTTTTAAATTCTTCATAACGCCCTGCTTCCACTAAATGACGTTCTAAATCAGCTAAAATAGGAATAGAGCCACAGAAACCTTGCATTTCATTAAAAACTTTAAGAAATACTGCTACAATGGCATCCTTAGATTGCTTTCCTGACATTTCACTTTTGGAGTCAATATTAAAAAGTACGACATCTGTTGGCACACTGGAAGCCAACTTCATATCCGCTAGTACCATAGCATCTTTAATCTTGTGATCTTCTATAAAGTAATCTATAGCTTTCTTACCATTGACCTCTTTATTGGCTAGTAAATAAGAGAGAATTTTTAAGAAGTGAGATTTACCACTTCCAAAGAAACCTGAAATCCATACACCCATTTTATCTGTATGACCATTTATCCCTCTCTTGTAACTACTAAAAAATTCTGCAAAATGTTTTTGGAGTTCTCTCGTTACTACGTATTCTTCTAATTCTTGACTAATGTTTTCTTCATCACTTTGCCCAACCTTGATAACACCTTTAATATCTCTATCAATAGGTTTTGCAAACATTTCTCTTAATAACATCTTATTTCCCCCTAATCTACGAGCTTAAAAGCCCTGTAATAATTATCATCTTTTATCTCCGAAAAGAGTACCAACTCTTGCCCATCATATTTGCCAGGATAGAACATAACTACGGGTACATGGTCTATTGCTTGATGTAAGTTATTAAGTACCTTATGAGATCTCAGTAAGGGATAGCATTTTCCTATACCCACTAAGAAAACAACTGCATCCTTGGGTGTTTGCTTACGAATACGTTCTACTATAAGACTTGTATCATCATTTACTTGTAGTAAATTACCTATTGCTTTAATGATACGCTCCAAACCTCTTTTTTCTTCAAAACGATAGCATTGTTCCAAAAAACCTTCTTCTTCTAAAATGTCGATGATCATATCATAAAGATCGCATACAACAAGTTCAAAGCCTTCATTTCCCTTGGCATTTCTAGCCTTCATATAAGCAATTCGTTCTCTCACAATAAGCTCTTGTTCCGCTGGATAGTCAAAAACATAGTAGCCTACTTCATTTCCTAATCCTTTATTTTGGCGAAAACTTTCTTTTTTAATTAGGCTCTCTGCTAAATCCAATCTTTCTTGTAAACTAGCCATCTATCTCACTCCTGTCAATGCATCGTAATAAAATTTCATGTCACTTGCTAGTAATTGGTCTGCCAATCTCTTATCAATAATGGGCTTTATAAGCTTTCTAGTGCTATTCGTACTATTTTCTATAATACCTGCCTCCATCAAAACAGTTTTATAGTAGGCACCTAAACGCTTCAAGGTATAATCTTGCCAAGAAGCTACTTTCTCACTTTGCAATTGCTTGTCCCTAAAGAAAATTCGAATATCACTATCTGTTAATTCATCAGCTCCAATGATCAGTTTCTCACGATAAACTTCATATATAAAATCTCCTAATAGGGCATCTGATTTCATAATCCCAATAAGGTTAATAAGCTTTTGAGTGGATACATCACTCGCTTTAAAAATTTGATAAAATGCTTTATCTAAATACTTTGCACGACTTGACACAGTGGCATATATCTGTTTTCCTCTCGCCTCAGTAGGTGCTAAGAATACATTTTCGCTAACTGCTTTTTCTTTAATCTCATTAAAAGAATAGCCTTCACTCAGTAATTCGATTAACTTACGAAATTCTGCAAACCAAAATGAAAACTTGACGCCACCCGCGCTATACTTTTTATCTTCCATCTATTATTCTCCATCCTATTCTATTGACTATTATTCTATCTTAGATGTCTCTTGTACCTGTTCTTTTGCTGGTAAGATTTCTATAATATCGCCAAAATCACATTCTAATACCCTGCAAATCTTAATAAGGACTTCCACATCCATATTTCCCTTCACAATAAAACTTCGAGTTATATGACTTAGTATAACATACGTATCTTAGCAATATGTTAAAAAAAGTATAAGGTTTATAATAGTTTTTCTTAGATCTCATCCGGTTTTAAATAATGTCTCTCTCCCTTACCATTACATTGTATATAAACACCATATTGTCCTAGCTTTGCTTCTAACAATTCCCCATGTTCTGGGCAAACCACTTCATTCATCATAATATAATGATTTACAAGCTCTGGTGTCAAATACTCCATATGCTTGCAACTTGTGCAAGCTATGTAATGTTTGCCTGTACGTCCTTTCTTTAGTGTAAGAGGTGCCTTACACTGTTTGCATTTATAGCGTTCTTGTATAAAATATAAGAGCTTGTTTTCTTGTATAGTGGTACTTTTCAATTGTATGCTGTTAGCTAATAATGGCTTTTGTTGATTTTTAGTAATGATTTCATCTATTTCTGTCATGGTCTGAATCATAGTGGTAGTATATTTTCCCTTAAATCTAATAATCATAGGTGAAATAGTTAAATACTTACTATTGCCATCTTCAAAGGCAGTCTTTGCCTCTGGTACACCATACCACACGATCCTGCCATCTATAATCATAAGTGGAAAAATAGCATTTTCACAGCCAACACATAGTGGCTTCCATTCCTTGGGAAGTTCTCTATAGTCATTGCATTTTATTCCTACCCGAATCCCTCGTTTTACTGCTAATAATAGTGCTTCTCTTAAATTAGAATGAGGTTCTATTAATTCTCCACTAGGCAAAGCAATCTGAATAACTTCCTTTGCCTTCTTAATATCTTCCAGTAATAATTCAATGTATTCTCCTCTTTGAAAAAAACTTATAGGTTGATATCTTCGACTCACTAAAAATTTCTCTAATTCATCTTTAACTAGGACTTTCCCTTGCTTTTCCTCATAGTATAGCAACTTATAGAGAGGATGTGCTTTACTCTTTAATTTATTCATCCAAAACCTATTATGGCTAATAGTAATCAATTTCCCTTTTGCTCTAGTAACAGCCACATTAATAAGTCTTGTTACATTTAGATTTTCATTTTTACTTAAAAGCCATCCTGGTTGTTGGAAAGGATAACTCTCTATCGCATCAAAAATAATGACATCCCTTTCTGATCCTTGAAATTGATGGACTGTAGAACATATAATCTGTGTTTCTTTATATTCTCTATAATCCTTAATCATGGCTCTTATAAGTCTTGTTTGTATCGCATATGGTGTGATAATACCTACTTGATGTCCCCCTTCTTTTTCACTTATGAGGGCAGTTTGAAACGCAACAAAAGCACTCAATATATTATATCTTGAATTATCATTGTTTTTATCTGCTGCACAATAAGTACCTGTTAAATCCATTTGTATTAAAGAATCTCCTTTATAAGGGAGGCAGTCGGTTATTATCTGTACTTTTTGGGCAGCTGTTTTTTCTGTTTTTAATAACCCTGAGTAAATAAAATGGCTCGCAAAAGATGCTATTTTTGGATGCATTCTTCTTTGTACATTAAGCATTACTAACCATGGATGATATTTGATATTTCCTAGTTTATCTACTATACCTAGAAATGTAAAAATATCTTCTTCTAAGTCTTTTTTATTATCAGATTGGGCAATAGGAGGTAACTGTCTAAAGTCCCCTACACATATAAAATGTTCCATCGCCAAGCATGCTGCTGTAAATATTTGTGGTACATAGGCCATACTAGCTTCATCAAACATCACAACATCATACTTCATGTCCTCAAATAAACTATCAATAGTTATTTTAGATATAGTTGTTGCTACTATACCTGCATTTTTGACAGCTGTTTTTTCATGTTCTCTGAGTTTACTTCTTAGTACTTGAAGTTCTATTTCTACTTTTATTTCTTTTTCAGACTTACTAAGCCCCTTTAGTTTAAATTGATGTTTTTCTTCTTCTAGTTCCTTACGTCTATTAAATAAATCTGGAAATTTGTTAATGCAATAATTAAAACTTGTGGCATATTCATGTTTACCTAATTCTTCATCTCTCACATATCCATATCTTAATACAAGACCTTTTGTCAAAACATTTGCCATTCCCTTTTCTTCTAATCGCTCTACAATTTTCTTAATAACACCATCAACAGAAACATTACTATGTGATACAATGAGAACTTTTTTCCCTTTTTCTTGAAAAGTTAATGCCAGTTGAGACATTGTATATGTCTTTCCTGTTCCAGGTGGTCCCCATATAATTGTAATAGGTTCATTATAGCTATGTAATATTGCTTCTTTTTGTCCTGTCTTTATCTCTGTTATTGACTTATTTTGAATCAAATGAGGCCCTTCATTGATAAGCTTATTAGCTATAGGAAATTTCTTTCCATCGCCATACTGTTCTATTTTATCAATAAGTGCCTTTAATAATTTCCATGGTTCTACTGATATATAAGCTATAGGAAGTTTTTCTCCTATTTTTTCCCTTAAAATAACAATCAAAGAAAAATCTTCACACAATAATACTTCTCCCTTAGCTTCATAACTTTGATAACGTACTTTAATAGGTGCAGCATCAGCTAAAAATAATTCTGCTTCTAATTCAAAAACATATACATATTCATTCAACTTAGAACTAATTAACACACCATTGGTTACCTTATATTGTCTTCCACCATTATTTTGCAGGTAATACATCTCTCTTAATAATAGATTCTTATATTTGGTTATAAAGGGGTGCTCCTTTAATGCTAGTTTCACATTGTCTCTAGTTTGTTGCTCTTGTATCTGTTCTTTAGCTTCTATAGCTTTTTGCAATTTATCCTTAAGGAAAAGTGTTTCCTTAGCAGAAAGAGATGTAAACATCAAGCCTTCTAATTCACACTTATTTAAACTATGTAGTGTAAAAGTAATTTTGACCCTTTGGCTATTTTTTTCTTCTAAAAATGTTAATATAAGCTTTGCTCCTTTAAATAAACAGTTCTGCTTATTTCTCTTTAATATTGCTGTCACCGGTTGCCTACTTCCACTATTTATAACAAAACTCTCTTCCAATTCTTCTGTTTTAAAACAATGATGAAGTAAATCTTGTAGCTCTATTTTTTCCAAAATAACTCCTACGGGTTCTGTACCTATTTTGCCTAATAATTGGAATCCAATTGCATACTCTTCTACACCTTCAGATATAGTTGGAATACTTAATTT
>JAEZQN010000305.1 GCA_023441145.1 Bacillota bacterium | reverse complement strand
GTATTATATAGAATAGTAATCACATTTACTACCACTTTTATAGTTCTTTTTTGCAACCCTCGGTTGCTTACATTGTAAGCACCTTATAAAAGGAGTCATACACTACTATTACAACTTCCGTATATATCCTAATTATAAAGTTCCAAATTTATTTTGTCATCATTATAGGTATTGTTATATATAAAGTTTGGACAATCATCCATCATTCTTCCTTACTACACTCCTTACCTTGCACCAACAAAAAACAGGAAATAATCCTTCTTAGGACTATTTCCTGTCTACTGTTTTACCCATTCAATTCTTATTTATCTACGTGAATCAAATTCACATCTACCTGATTAAATGGAATGGTGATACCTGCTTGATCAAGGGCCTTCTTAATCTCTTCCTGAAGACTCCATTTTAATGGCCAGTAATTCTCCGTACCTGTCCAAACACGCACTACCATGTTAATGGCACTATCTCCAAATTCATACAGATATATCTCAGGTTCTTGGTCAACAAGTACTCTATCGTCTCTCTTACACACACCCATTAAAGTCTCTTTCACATGGTCGATATCAGAATTATAATCTACTGGGATAATTAGATCTAATCTTCTAGTTACTTCTCTTGTGGAATTGACCACATTCATATTGGAAAGTGTACCATTTGGTAACACAATCGCTTTATTATCCGCAGTAACTATATGGGTATAAAAAATATCTATTTTAGATACTACTCCCTCATTTGTGCCGGCGACAATATAATCTCCAACCTTAAATGGCTTATTAATAAGAATCAACACTCCACCAGCTAAGTTAGAAAGACTGCCTTGTAATGCAAGACCGATAGCCAAACCAGCAGATCCAACTACAGCTACTAGGGAACTAGTATCTATCCCTATAATTCCTGCAATAATAACAATGAGCACTGCGTATCCAGCTGTCTTCACTAAAGTTCCCATAAAACCAGATACACCTTCATCTGTATTGGAACGCTTGAGGGCTTTATTAACTAACTTCATGAGCACATGTATCAACTTTTTCCCAATAAAAAATACAATCAGGGCAACGATGATAGACTTTCCAAAATTAATGGCCCAATTTAAAAAACCATCTAACTCTTTTTGTAATAGACCTTCTTCTGTTAAATATAAACCATTTAATAAATTCATATTAATCACCTTTACTATACTTACCTATTTTTTCTTATTTGTACTCTTTTTCCCTATAGGCTTCTTCTCAGTTGCCTTCTTTTCTATAGGTTTTTGTTCTACAAGTTTCTTTTCTGCTATTGGCTTTTCAGCTACAACTTTTTTCTCTACTGTAGCTTTTTGCTCTACAGGCTTTTTCTCTACTGCCTTTTCGGCCACAACCTTCTTCTCTGCAGCCTTATTCTCAACTACAACCTTCTTATTTGCTAAAGCTTTCTTTTCTTCTGCAGGCTTTTCTTCTGCAGGCTTTTCTGCTACAACCTTTTTCTCTACTACAGGCTTTTTCTTAACAGGTTTCTCTACAACTACTGTCTTATCAGTAGCCATCGCTGTAGTCTTTTCTTTTGTAGTCTTTTCCTTTGTAGCCTTCTCCTTTGTAGCCTTCTCCTTTGTAGCCTTCTTTGCAGCAGGCTTTTTCTCTGTTGCTTTTGTACGTTTTTCCGCACGGAATACTACCATACTAAGTGGTGGTAATGTAAATGTCAAGGATTCTTCTCTTCCATCCCAAGGTTCTGCCTTAGAAACCTTTGCTCTCTTATTTACATGATCTTGTCCACCAAACTCCGCTGCATCACTATTTAATACTTCTTTATAGCTACCATGGAATGGTACACCAATCTTAAACTCTTCATGCAACACAGGTGTAAAGTTGTAAACAAATACTAAGGTTTCTTTCTTATCTTGGCTCATACGTGCAAATGCTACCACACTGTGGTCTGCATCTTGATTACTAAGCCAAGTAAATCCATCACTTATTGTATCGGTACTATATAATGCGGCATTCTGCTTATAAAACTCGTTGGTAGTTTTTACATAATGCTGCATATTACGATGAGCATCATATTCTAATAAGTTCCAATCAAGGCTCTTCTTCTCATTCCATTCATTAAATTGGGCAAACTCCTGTCCCATAAAGAGTAATTTCTTACCTGGGTGACCCATCTTAAATCCATAGGCTGCACGAAGGTTCGCAAACTTATCTTCATATTCTCCAGGCATCTTATTGATCATAGAGCACTTACCATGTACCACTTCATCATGAGAAAGAACTAAGACAAAGCGTTCACTATAAGCATAAACCATACTAAAGGTTAGTTCCCCGTGTTTACCCTTACGGAATAATGGATCAGTCTTCATATAATCTAAGAAATCATTCATCCAGCCCATATTCCACTTATAGTCAAAGCCTAGTCCCTCTTCCTCTGCAGGATGAGTTACTTTAGGCCATGCTGTGGATTCCTCAGCCATAACAATAGTTCCCTTATTACGTTTCTTCATAACGGAGTTAAGATGTTTAAATAATTCAATTGCTTCTAAGTTTTCAGAGCCTCCATGGCAGTTTGGTAGCCATTCACCGTCCTGCTTTCCGTAATTTAAATAAAGCATGGAAGCTACTGCATCCATTCTTATACCATCAATGTGGTATTTTTCAGCCCAGAATAGCGCATTGGAAATCAAGAAATTGCTAACCTCTGGTCTACCATAATCAAAGATTAAGGTACCCCAATGAGGATGTGCCCCTCTTCTTGGGTCTGGATGTTCATATAGGCATGTTCCATCAAAATTCGCTAGTCCAAAGGCATCTCTTGGGAAATGGGCCGGTACCCAATCTAAAATGACACCAATCCCCTGGCTATGCATATAATCAACGAAATACATAAAATCATCCGGTGTACCAAAACGAGAGGTTACTGCATAGTAACCAGTCACCTGATATCCCCAGGAGCCGTCAAACGGATGCTCCATAATTGGCATAAGCTCTACATGAGTATATCCCATTTCCTTCACATAGTCTGCCAACATTACTGCTAGCTCCCTATAGTTGTAGAATGCGTTATCCCCTTCTATATCTGGCTTTTTCCAAGAACCTAAGTGTACTTCATAAACCACCATAGGCTCTTTGTCAAAATTCGTCTTTTTTCTTTTATCTAGCCATTTCTCATCTGTCCACTGATATTTTGAAATATCGTATACCTTACTAGCATTGGCTGGACGTAATTCTGCATAATTAGCATATGGATCTGCCTTTAATACTGGCATTCCACCTTTTACCTTAAGTTCGTATTTATAAATACTATTCTCAGCAATTCCTGGTATAAATAACTCAAAAATACCGGAATCTCCAAGTCTTCTCATTGGATGTCTTCTACCATCCCAACAGTTAAAATCCCCTACAACACTCACACGCATAGCATTTGGAGCCCATACAGCGAATAATACGCCGTCTGTTCCCTTCAGCTTCATAGGATGTGCACCAAGCTTCTCATAAATATTATAATGAATCCCTTTGCTAAATAGCTCTCTATCCTTCTCAGTAATTACTTCAGGATAATTGTATGGATCTACTACTTCCTGTGTTACTCCATTATCATATGTAACATGATATGTATAAACAGGTTTTGTCTTTCCTGGCACGATAACGGAATAAAAGCCTTCCTCATCAACCCGCTCCATACTCAATCTAGTGTCCTTCTTCAACACTACCTCTACATGAACTGCAGTAGGGAAGAAGGCATTAATTACGTGTCCATCTTCTATGCTGTGCGCTCCTAGAATATGATGTGGATTATCGTGTTCTGAATACACAATACTCTCGATTTCAGGCCAATTCATAACCTCATACAATGCATTTTCCATTGGTGTTCCTCCTATAATTTTTACACCTTATTGTATCATTTTTTCTTCCTTATAACAAGGTTGTCCCTTCAGTAAAAGTATCAAATGATAAATTTTTATATAAAAGCACGAAACCGTGGTAGCACAAGCCACCACGGTTCAACTAATTGCACATTATATAATTTCTAAAATCCGTTAAAAAGTCTGGTACCATTTCAAATCTTCCTCTGGAGTGCCTTGCTCAGGCTTTGGAAGATACTTCTTAAACACCATCTCTATTACTAGAGAGCATAGCAAACTAATAATTGTTGGAACAAAGATAACTAATGGTTTTACATACCACAAAACAGTTGCTCCACCTAATAACAGTATCATTAACACAAAAGTAGTAGGTAAATGCTTAACTGATAGTAAGAAAGACATTTTAAACATCTGAAATCTTGGAAGGTTAAAACGAGATAACACAGGGAACATGAAAGAATAGCCACAGCCTACTATGAAAGCAACCATAATGTATACATAACGAAGAACCTTCAACGTAAAGTCCTCAGATCCTTCTGTTATTCCGAATGCCAAAAATAGAATAATAATAATCGCAGCTAAAATAACAGTATAGATCGCTCCTGTTACAAGATTGGTTTTAAAGGCATGCCAGAATTCGTGCCACACATATCCTCTATCCTTACGTATTACCTTAGCCGTAGTATAGTATAAGGCTGTAGTAGATGGCCCGATGGTAATAATAGGAATACAGAATACTATCCATAGCATACTTAAAAATATCACATCAAAAATTTTGGAAAGTACGGAAAAGGCTCCGCCTCCTACGTTAAACTTATCACTCATTACATTCTCCTTATGTATGGGATACGATCATTTCCACATTTCCCTTGATTTCAAAGGTTCCATAGTTGTATGGAATAATAAAATGATCACCCTTTTTTATTTTGTACTGGTCTAGATATCCTTCTCCAGCTATGACACTACACAGCAGGAAAGGATGGTCTTGTTGTAATGTGGCTACGCCATCAATAGTGAGTTTATTTACTGTATAATGCCCACAGCTAATTAACTCCTCCACCATATCCTTCTGGATGTCACTACAATAATTTATATGTTCCACTTCTTTGTCAGGGCACTTGATTACCTCTAAGCTCTTTTGTAAATGGAGTTCTCTAGGCTTTCCATTCTCTAGACGATTATAATCATAGACCCGATATGTAATATCACTGCTTTGCTGCGTCTCTAATAATAGAGTCCCTGCCTTTATGGCATGTAGTGTACCTGGAGGTATCTGAATAAAGTCTCCCTTCTTAATCTCTCTAACATTAAGAAGGGGGGCAAATCTACCTTCCTGGAGCATTTGCTTTAATTCTTCCTTACTATTAGCATGATGACCCACAATAATAGTACCATTTTTCTGACAATCTAGTATGTACCAGCACTCTGTCTTGCCATAGGAACCATTTTCATGTTGCATGGCGTAAGTATCATCGGGATGAACTTGAATACTTAAATCCTCTTTGGCATCAATAATCTTAACCAAAAGAGGAAATTCTCGATCTGATGAATCTCCAAATAGTTCTTTCTGTTCCTTCCAAAGTGTACTAAGGTAACTCCCATGGAAACTGCCATTTGCAATGATACAATCCCCTTCAGGATGGGCACTAATCGCCCAACACTCCCCTGTGGTTCCACTAGGGATGTCGTAAGCAAAATCAGTTTTCAGCCGATTGCCTCCCCAAGGTCGTTCCTTAAATACTGGATTTAAAAACAATATCTCTCTCATTTGTGTCAATCCATCCTATCTTTATCATATCGAAAGTGTGGACAAAAAACAATTAGATATGGAAATATTTATACTTTTTTCATATTATTTATATTTGGTGAATAAATAACCCACTTCTTAATTTTGGCTCAAACCAGGTGGATTTTGGAGGCATTAATAGGTCTGCGTCTGCCACAGCAAACAATTCCCCAATGCTAGTAGGATACATAGAAAAGGCTACCTTCATATCTGTACTCACTCGTTTCTCTAGCTCCTTTAATCCACGAATACCACCAATAAAATCGACTCTTTTATCTGTTCTAGGATCCCCGATTCCAAGCACAGGCTCTAATAGATAATCCTGTAACAGAGCTACATCTAGACTCTTTACCGCATCTTTGATTTGCAGTAGTTCTTCCTTTGCAATAAGTTCATACCACTGCCCCTCTAGATACATACCAAAGGTTCCTTTTCTTACTGGACTGTATGGGGTACTTCCCACACAACTTACTGTAAAGTGCTTACTAATCTCCTGAAGAAACTCCTGTGTGGTACAGCCATTGAGGTCCTTTACAACACGGTTATATGGTAAGATTGCAAGCTCATTATCTGGAAAGAGTACGGAAAGAAAAGTATTAAATTCTTCTGTCCCTGTAAAATATGGCTGCTCATTTCTTCTCTTTAATCCAACCTTTACAGCAGACGCTGCTCTATGGTGACCATCCGCGATGTAGATCTCATTAATATTTAAAAATGCCTGGTAGATTGCCTCTACTTCTTCTTTCTTACCAATCTTCCATACGTTATGGGTCACTCCATCCTCTGTTGTAAATGCATACAGTGGAGTCTCCTTCTTCGTACGGCATACCACATCATTTATAATAGCATTAGAGCGATAAGCAAGGAAAATAGGACCAGTCTGGGCACTACAAGTGTCTACATGGTTAATTCGGTCAATCTCTTTATCCTCTCTTGTCTTCTCATGCTTCTTAATTACATTATTACAATAATCATCAATAGAGGAACAAGCTACAATACCAGTTTGTGCTCTACCATTCATAATTAACTCATAGACATAATAACAGGCATCCTTATCTGTTATAAAGGTGCCATCCTTTATCATGCCCTCTAAAAGCTCTTTGGCTTTTTGGTATACTCTTTCATCATATGTATCAACACTATCGTCAAACTGGGTTTCAGCCCGATCAATTTTCAAAAAAGAAAGAGGCTCTCTCTTTACCTCTTCTAAAGCTTCGCTACGATTGTATACATCATAGGGAAGCGCAGCCACTCGACTTGCAACCTGCTCATTCGGTCGCACACAGGAAAATGGTTTTATCTCAGCCACATTCACAACCTCCTAGAATCCTTAATTCTTACTATTATAGCATTTTGGACTAGGGTTGTAAATGTGTAGAATAAGCTCATATTTGATAAGATTTCATACAGGATACTTATCAAGAAAGAGCCTATTCTATAAAGATTTATTTACTTGTGCCATTATCTATATAATCAATATCATTAATTTTAAAACAATACGTTCCGGTAAAACACTTTAAGTTAAAATCTTTTGAATACTCCATATTTGTAATTATATATCCATTATTCTCACGTTTATACACAATCTTTAGTATACCATCACTTAGTAAATGAATAGATATAGCACCTGCATTCATTTCAGTATATGCTTCCAACACTTTATCATTAAATACATTAAAATGTTCAATATACTTTACCATGATAGGATCTACCTGCTGAACTTCTTGAATAGAATCCCCAATTGCTACATTTTGAAATTCTTTATAAGACAACTTTTTTTGCATGATAATAGGAAATCCTGATAATGCGAACTCCTCATTATCACTTTTATCAAAAAAGAAATACATACGGATTCCAGTATCCGTATCGCACATGATATAATGTCCATTTGCTGTTTTTCTTACAGCTTTTGTTGGAAACACAGATAGTATTGATTCAGTAAAATCCATTCTTGTATTTGGTGTATCATTATAAAATCCTGCATCCCTACCCAAGTACACCTCTTACTTTTCGTTTTTCAAAAGATAGTCTTCCTCAAATACTGGAATAATACTATCCAGACTTTTATCCGTGTCCAATTGTGTAATGTCGTCAAGATACTTTATGGGATTCCATTCAGTGACTATATCATCCCTTGGCAAATCTAAATTTAGAGAATCATCTGGTGTTTCCAAAGGCTTCTCGTCACCAGGTGTTTCTACAATCTTCTCTTCACTAGGTGTCTGATTTGCGATATTACTTGGCATGGTTTTATCAGATAATGAAGTACATGATAGTAAACATGAAACTCCAAAGGTTAATAACACAAACATAGCAATTAATTTTTTACTCATCCTACAACCCTCCCCAATATTTAAGTCCTTGAAACTAAATTAGATGAACAACAAACCTGCTTTATTGCCCACTGTCCTGTAGCTATTTGATACCACCAGTGATAATCACACCTATCTGTTAATCCACTATCGTAATTAATTTTTTCATTACCATCTACATCCAAGAGCCCTTTATTATGCAAGAACTTTAATATGTACATATTTGTTTAATGTAAAGAAAATATTTACTTACTTGTGCCATTATCTATATAATCAATATCATTAATTTTAAAACAATACGTTCCGGTAAAACACTTTAAGTTAAAATCTTTTGAATACTCCATATTTGCAATTGTATATCCAGTATTCTCACGTTTATACACAATCTTTAGTATACCATCACTTAGTAAATGAATAGATATAGCACCTGCTCCCTTTTGCGTATAAATTTCCATAAATTCATCAGTCGCTGTGTCAAATTGCTCTATGTATTTTGAAATAATAGGATCTATTTTTTGAACCTGACTTATGGAATCTCCTATTAATAAATCTGTAAAATCACTATAAGATAATTTTTTCTCCATAAATATCGGAAAACCCGATAAATAGTACTCTTCATTATCATTTTTATCAAAGAACAGGTACATGCGAATGCCCGTATTAGTGTCGCACATAACATACTGTCCATTCTCAGTTTTCCGTACAGCTTTTGTTGGAAATGTAGATAGTATTGCTTTTGAGCTGTCAAACCTTGCACTTATATTATCGTAAAAACCAGCGTCTCTACCGAGATATACCATTAGCGATTCATTTTTCAAAAGATAGTCTTCCTCAAATACTGGAATTATGCTATCTAGGCTTTCCCCCACCTGAATTTTTGTATAAGTATCAAGATACACAGAAGGATTCCATTTATTTTCTGTGCTACTATCTGAATTATTCTGATTGCTCTCTTTGCTGCTGTCTATAATGTTCTGATTGTTCTCATTGGGTAAATTTGTAAATGATGTCACTGCTTTCTCTTCCTCATTGGTACTTCCCCCTATAGTCTCTGTTATGGTATCATCAGAACCACAAGCTAGAAAACATAATATAGAACCTATTAATATGAGTGAAAAAATATATATGTAATTTTTTTTCAAATTATAATCCCCCTTTTCTTCTATTTTTATTAATTATCTATTGCGTAATACCTACATGCACTATTATAAATTCCCCAATTAACAAGTTTTGGGTTTGTGTTAACATTTGTACCAGATATTAATTTTGATGATGTTGAACCAGCTTTATCTGCCCATTGCCCTGTCTTTGTCTGATACCACCAATGATAATCAAATAATTCTGCATATGCATTATTTAAATCAAATCTACCATTTCCATTATAATCCTCATATCCAACCCGTAATACTACTCTATATTGATTATAGTCTATATCTGATTGATAATTAATCAAATAGTTATATGAACCTTTACCTAAATTTTGATCCATCCAATTTTCAGACTTATCAATAATATAATACCACAGTTCACTAGTCGTAGATATGTTACTTAATTCCTTCTTCTCTAACCCCAAATCATTTACATCTACAAAATCCGGATAATTCAGAGCATATCCCATACAATTTTGTGATCTTCCCGTAGATGCTACATAAGACCTATTACCACAATATATGTCGCTAGTATAAACAATATGAAGTTCTGGTTTATGGGGTGAAGATGCTTCAGAACTGTAAAATTTAGTCCATTGCGATGCATCATCTTCATTATCATCTTTTATCAGAAACCCATAATCATTAATGGTACCAGCCATTTGCCCCTTTATTGTATTTGTTACATATAACCTATACCAGGAACCTGAATCATTTTGAGCAATATCAGATTTATTTGATGAATTATATGATGCTCTGTTATTCCATGTTATATTAGTGGAATCCCATGATTCTGTTGGTCTGTAAGCCCTGATATTAGGAGTAGCACCACTAGCTTTTTCTAATCTAATATAAGCGTTTGTTACCCTCCCAGACTTTATCTCTGTGGGTAAATCAAATTTAAGATAAGTCCTACATTTGCCTAATGTACTATTGTAACCCGAGTAAAGATAGTTGTTTAAATAATAATTCGTGCTTGCCATTTTACTTGCTACAAATGAATCATATGTTACATATGCTCCTGTAACCATTATAGTGGGATCAATCACTATAGGATATACTCTATCTGAACTATTCATATATTTTTTATCTAACCTTATAGTAAATTGGGCAGTATCACCTTTTATTTTATATGTACATGTTACATTATCTGTGAATTTTTCATTTGCATCTACAGCAAATAGTGAACCTAATTCATATACTTTTTGTCCATCTTTATTTATAAAATATATTGTACTATCTTCTCTTTTTACTGATAAACCATTGAGTTTATAATCAAATACAAATTCAGACTGATCTGTTCTCTCTTTTAATACAATATATTCCTTCAAGCAGTCATTACTTACTTCATATACTAAATCTATGTTATTGTAAACATTTTCGTAAGTAATACTATTATCTCCTAAATTATTCAATCCTAATATGCCATTAATATCTATACCTTTTGATATGTTTACTTTACTATCTTTTGTATCCCTTAGTGCAAAATCCAAATAGTTGCCATTATGGTTAATATTAATAGAGCATGTATTTCCCTCGCTAAAATTCACATCAAAGGAGTTTGCTTTGTTAGTGTAATTATAGTCTACTCCATTATTACTACTCTGTTCAATCACAATGGAATTATCTATCCCCTGATAATTTCCATTATTGTCATAATAATACTTGTCCTGCTCATATACTACACATTCATAAGTACCATCAGAAAGTAAATATGTATCAGAATTCTTACTTCTTAACTCCTTTAATTCTCCTACTCTTAATATACTTTCTTTGTTAGAACATTGATTTTTGGGGCTTGCGTAAGCTGTAATTTGTATTAATAAGCAAAAAATTACAATCACCGTTACACTTATCCCCTTTTTTAACATTACCTTGCTTGTTTTTCTCATTTTATACCCCCTAGTATTGTGTAATATTAATCCATAATAATACATATAATACTATACTATATTTCCTTTTTTTGTAAATATAGTATAGTATTATCTACTAAAGGGTGATTAAGGAGTTAAAAAGTAAATTACTTTATGATAGATATTAGCCAGTGGCTATGACTATAGAAGAACTGAATATACTCTATAGTGGTATTACATCATTTACTGTAATCATAGGAGTATCCCTCAGTCAACGAAAGTCTTCCTCCCATAGTAAAGCAATAGAGATATTATACTTCTCTAAAGAAAGGCTTGTAATATCCAAGATACATAAGAAAAATCTATCAAATAATAATAATATCATTTTAACTAATATCTTCATATATTATTTTTCTCCAATAATACCACAGGTTATTTTATCATCCTCTTTTGAAATTGCTAGCAGGAATTTATGCATATCCTCTTGTTCATCCACAAGGGTTACACTTATGGAATTACCATTGACAAAAGCCATTTTCTTTCGTTTTGTATAAGTCATGTTGCCTTCTTCATTTAAATCAACATAGCTTAAATCAACATAGTTTATCTCACCACCAACACAAAAAGCTATATTATCGGAACTGTTATCTTCTGCATTATAATAAATACATGCTGCAGAAACAATGCTATCCTTCGTTTCATTTTCTATACTATCATAGATAATGTTCTTACTATTTTGGTTTAAAATTTCTGTTTCTAGTTGGCGAGCGGTAACTATTCCAGACGTCCTAGTTACTAGGTAGATAGTTAGACTCCCCCCGATAAGAAGTATTGTACCTATCACACAAATAATAATCCCTTTTTTCATCCCCACATTACTCCCTTCTTTTTTGAGTGCAAGTTGATACACTTAGAGTTTTGCAAACAAAACTCTCCGCCTGCGCCCTGTCGTACCAGCAAGTTCCTATACACCAAAAAAGGCAGTGCCTTAATTAAATTAAGCCACTGCCTCTAAGTCATATTAATTATTTAACTACTCTTACTTTTAGCACACCATCAATAGCAGATAATCCAGCTACTACTTGATCAATACTATTACCGTCAAAATCAACTACGGTATATGCATAATCTCCTTTGGACTTATTCACCATGTTTTCAATGTTTAAGCCTTTGCCTGAGAATACGCCTGTTAACTGACTAATCATATTAGGAACATTCTTGTGGTTAATAGTGATACGATGTGCAGTTGCACAAACACCAGCATCACAAGCAGGATAATTCACAGAGTTCTTAATATTACCATTCTCAATATAATCCATAATCTGCTGAACAGCCATCACTGCACAGTTATCTTCAGATTCTTCTGTAGATGCACCTAAGTGAGGGAATGCAATCACACCATCCATGTTAGCAGTCTTCGCATTAGGGAAATCAGTTACATATTTTGCAACCTTTCCACTAGCCAGCGCTTCCTTCATGTCGTCATCATTTACCAAAAGATCTCTTGCAAAGTTAAGGATTACAACTCCATCCTTCATCATTGCCATAGTATCCTTGTTGATCATTCCACGAGTGTCATCTAATAATGGAGTATGTACTGTAATAT
>JAEZQN010000227.1 GCA_023441145.1 Bacillota bacterium | reverse complement strand
TCGTACAGGACTTGCACCTGTTTCCCTTTTCACCAGAGCAAAGACTTAAACTAAGCCTTTCTCTGACACCTATGCCAACTATTTAGTTGGTACTAGCTTACACAATCATTTCCACTTTGTCAAGAGTAGTCTATGCTTTTAGTAAGTGAAGAACTTGCTTTTTGTTAAGGCTTTTTCCATAGGAAAGCACCTCTTCATTAACAACTAAGGCAGGAGTACTCATCACTCCATACTCTGCAATAATGCTAAAATCTGTAACGTGTTCTACTACAACTTCTACTCCTAGCTCCATTAATGCTTCCTTTGTGTGAGCCTCAAGTGCATTACATTTTGCACATCCACCACCCAATATCTTAACTGACTTAATCTCTCTATTCATACCATTGCCTCCTAGATTAAAATAGTTTGTAGCACATTAAATACATAGCCTACAATAATAATCCCAACCACACAAATTGCTATAAAAGTACCCAGTAAACGTGGCTTTATTGCCTTTCTTAAAAGAATTAGAGAAGGCAGGGATAAGGTTGTGACTGCCATCATAAAGCTAAGCACTGTACCTAGCTGGGCCCCTTTTAAAAGGAGTGTCTCTGCAACTGGAATCGTTCCAAAGATATCTGCATACATAGGAGTTCCAATCAATGTTGCTAAAATCACACCAAATGGGTTATTACTTCCCAACACATATGAAATCCATTCCTCAGGTATCCAGCTGTGAATCACCGCACCAATTGCTACTCCAATCAAGATATAAGGAAATACCTTCTTAAACGTAGCTAACATCTGTTCTTTGGCAAAATAAAGTCGGCCGGCTTGCTTTGTTTTAATCTCCTTATCTTCTATCTTCTTCGCTTTCAGGATAAAGTCTTCCACATAAGATTCCATATGGAGTTTTTCAATAATAGTACCTCCGATAACAGCTACCACAAGACCAAGAACGACATAGGCAACTGCTACCTTAGTTCCAAAAATACTTGTTAGTATTACTAGACTTCCCAAATCTACCATAGGAGAACTGATAAGAAAGGAGAAGGTAACTCCAATTGGTAGTCCAGCTGCTGTAAATCCCATAAACAATGGAATGGAGGAACAGGAACAAAAGGGTGTTACCGTTCCAAGAAGGGCAGCTATGGCATTCGCCCAAATACCATGAAATCTTCCTAGTATCTTTTTACTTCTCTCAGGTGGGAAATAGCTTTGAATATAAGAAATTAAAAATATTAATGTACAAAGTAGAATGGTGATCTTAATGACATCATATAAGAAGAATTGAATACTTCCTCCTACTCTATTGGATACATCCACTCCTAGTTTCTCAAGACCTGCTCCAATTAGCTGGTTGAGCCACTTCATCCCCAGTATCTGCTCCTGAACAAAATCACCAACCATAGCTAACAACAGTCTCCTTTACCATTATTACATCTTAACTCACTAATAAAATTACGGAACATAGTCAAAACATCGCAGTTTAAAGAATAATGAGACCACTTGCCCTCTTTTCTCGCATCTACCAAACCACATTCCATTAGTATTTTCATATGATGAGAAAGAGTGGGTTGTGTAATATCAAAGGCTTCTAATAATACGCAACCGCACTTCTCTCCCTCAGATAATAATTGTACGATCTTAAGTCGATTGGAATCTCCTAACGCTTTGCAAATAAGTGCAATATCCATCTCGCTCACCAAATCACCTCACATTGATAAATATCTATGTGATTATTATATGCACTATATAGATATGTGTCAATGTAAAATTACATTTTTTTCTTAATTGCCTTCATTTCGATATAGCCCCTTGTTCCAATCGGCTCTAGTTGGATTTGTGGTTGGTTTACATCCCACTCATACCCCCAGAATGTCGGATCATAACGATTGATGGCTTCCTGTACCTCATCAATGGCCTGACAGTAATCCTCTTCTAAAAAAGGTTCACCCTGAAACACCATGTACTGCGCTTCTGGTAATGTGATTACATCAAACCCCTCTGGTATCTGTTGATCGTAGTCTATGGAAACCTCGACTCCTTGCACATATTCCGATGTATTCGGTTTACAATACTGTTTTGGAAGCCACATAGACACTGGTTCCCCACTAATCCCTGGGATACTGATTAAAAGTCCCCAGATATCGCATCCTACTTCGTCGCAATATTCAAAATAATCTTTTGCTTTTTCTCCTCGTTTTATCAATACTTTTCTTTCTGGTTTATTGATTATTTGTATAAATACATTTTTTATATCCTTCATTTCCTTATGCTCCTTTCTAATCTCTTGATACATCACTCCATATGGGATGAACAAGGTAATTGGCACAGGATTTTTAGCATAGACACTAGGGTTATAACCAAATTCTTTTTGAAATGCCCGCTGATAGCCATCCACACTTTGAAAACCAAGATCGAAAGCAACGTCTATAATCTTACAGTTCTCATTCTTCAAACGTAAGGCTGATTTTGATAGTTTTAAACGCCTTATATAATCAGATGGGGAATACTTGGTATACTCCTTAAAAAGACGGTAAGAATACCAAGGAGAAAATAGAGATACTCTAGCCAAGTCAGCCAAGGTTATCGCATCGTTTAAATGGTTTTCTATATAATCCTGCATTCTTTGTACTGCTAATATCTGCTCTCTCATCGCTTCCTCCTTTCTTCTACCATCTTATCTCAAGAGCTCAATTCGCTCTCGACTTTATTTGCTATTATTAAATTGCTTATGCTTAAGCTTACATATTCCTTGAGTCATGGTTCCCATTGGGCAGTATACACACCAAGAACGTGGCTTATATAATAGCATTGTTATGAGTCCAAGGATTGTAGAGGTAAGCATCATACTATAAAAACCAAATGCAAACTGAGCTACCCAAGGAGTAACTATAATCCCTTGGTAGGCAAATCTTGCTGGTACTTTAAAGGTCCACAATAGCTTAATTACCTGACTTAAGTTCTTTGCTTCAGAAAACACCATATAGGTGTTAAAAATCATAGAAGCAAACATAACCATAAAGAAGGTTAAAAATCCATAACGAAACCAGTTACTTCGTAGAAAGGCTGGTATGGGTTTCTTTCTTGACATTTTATATCGATTACCTAGTAATTCAAATAACTGTCCTCTACCACAGTATTTATTACAGTATAACTTATTTCCCTGCTTTAGTGAAATAAGTAGTGGCACAGAAAAACAGATAAGACCAAGCCAAGCAAAAAGTATGTTAAATAATCCAAGTGTCGTGTATAGTATTGAAGAAATCCAAAGATAATCATACCATTTTCTTTTCTTATGCCTCATTTACATCACCTCTTTCTTGAATCTTAATTACAGAGGCAGGGCATTCCTTGGCACACAACCCACACCCTACACACTGCTCTTTTAAAACCTCTGCATAGGTTCCTTTTGGTACTGTGATTGCTTTTTTCGGACATACCTTTATGCAACTACCACAGGCCACGCAGAATCGTTCATTGATAATGGCTATTTTTTTAGTCTTTTCATAAGTCCATACTCCTTTTATAACCTTTACTAACCGTTTCTAGTAAAAGATATTTTACTTAGACTATACAAAAAATAATTTTCTTTACCGTAACTTAGTCACAAAAAAGACTAACAGGTCAACCCTGCTAGTCTCTATACATTGCTATTCATATTTACTAATATCCTCTTTGTAACGATTCAACTTCTCATTCCACTGCGCATAATTTGCATCCGTACGATGATCTGGCAAATCAAATTCCTTATTTAGATACTCCCCTAGGTAAGTTGATACTTTCGTTGCACCTTCAATATTTAGATGATCTCCCATGTCTCTCGTATTCTTAGTCCAGTCAATATGAATCTCATCATTCATGAGATTCATATCCAAGTAGGTAATGCCATTTTTCTTAGCAAATTTAGCTATGCCATTATGCTTTTTATAATTATAGTTTTTAATACTTGGAGCACTAACTAAAATTAATGTAGTATTGTTCTCCTTACAAAGCTTAAGGATATCCTTTATACAATCTTGATTTAATTCTGGAATCTCCCTTGCCTGCTTAGATGGCTTCATATAATCTGTGTCTTTTGCCTCCTGTACCTCATTATTAGGAATATAGCCTTTATAGGAAAATTCAGTATCATTGGCTACTGTGCCACCAAAGTCGCTTAAATTTATCATCTTCCAACGATTATGATACTTAATGATTGGTACCTTTCTAGCCACCTTAGCTGCAATGTAGTTATTAAGATTGAATTTTCTAAAGATGGCGTTTGTCTCTAAGACAACTACCTTTGGTTTTTGAGTCTTTAATGTATTTGCCACAAAATCATAGGAATCAAATAAAAACTGTCCACTAGTGGCACATACATAAGAGGTAAAGCCTTGTTTCTCCCACATACACATTGGTGAAAATGCGCTATAGCTCAAACTATCCCCTACGATTAGAACATCAATAGAATCAGCTGGTTCCTCATCTATTCCATAAGCCGCCATATCACTTATTTTGTAATTATCCGAACCACTTTTAGGAAGAAAGAGGTAAGAAAGCAATACCATAATTGCAACGAAGATCAATAAGAAAATAACACAGCGTAATGTCAATCTAATGTTTTTACTCATGGCATTCCCTCCTAAAAACTGGCATACATAGGCTCTACTGGATAATATCCAGAACCATATGCACCAAAAATTATAATAAACAAAAGGAGCGCGTAATAACACATCCAACGTATGGCAATATTCTTCTTTCCAATCTCTTGTCTTATAGCAACTCCTCGTTCTCGTAATATACTAATTACAAGTATTATAACAAGGGTCAATGCCACGATTATATAATCATGGCCATCCATACCCATCTTAAATAAGGATCTACTTTTTATAGCATCAAAAGAAAAGTTAGTAAACATATTCTTACACATGGCAAGACCTGCTTCTAAGCTCTCCGCTCTAAAAAACAACTCTCCAATATTCACAAGCAGGAAGGTTCGAATAATCTGCCAACCTTTATAAGGAATACTTTGACGATTAAGATGCAGTTTGGATGTAAATTGTTTTACCGCTGGTTCTACAATATTGCCCGACAAAATCAAGACGAAATGATACATGCCAAAAAAGATAAACTGCCATCCAGAGCCATGCCATAGACCATTGCAAATCCACACACAAAATAAGGCAATGGAACCAGCAATTAATGGCCCAAAATGGTTCCCTATACGCTTTCTAGCAGAAGTCGTAATGGATTTCATCCGTTTTGACATAGATACTGGGTAAAAGATATAATCCTTAAACCAAGTACCTAAGGTGATATGCCATCTAGTCCAAAACTCTGATATAGTCTTTGAGAAAAAGGGTTGCCTAAAGTTCTCTGGTATATTAATACCAAAGATTTCACTACTTCCAATTACCACATCCATGGTACCAGAAAAGTCCATATAAAGCTGAATGGTATAGCAAAACATAGCAATGGCGATGACTCCACCATCCAACTGATTATACTCACGAAAAACAGTCATAATAAACAGATTTAAACGGTCAGCAACCACCATCTTCTTTAATAGACCATACATAATTCTTTGTAAACCCATCGTCATATTATGATAGGTGATTTTATTCCCCTGCCAAAGCTGACTAGCAGTCTGGGAATAACGACAAATAGGACCTTCCATAACCTGAGGAAAGAAGGCCATAAACAAAGCCAGTCTACCAATATTTTTATCTGCTTTTGTAGTCCCTCTATATACATCAAGCATATAAGAAACCGCCTGAAGCGTGTAAAATGATATTCCAATTGGCTGTAAGAAGTTTGGAATTGGAAGCTTCAAAGGAAGATGAAGAACACTAAAAAAGGAATTAATATTAGTACCAAAAAAGTCTGAGTATTTTACTACAATTAATACCCCAATATGTATTAATACACCAAACACTACAACTCTACGTTGTTTATGAATGTATTGAGCTTTAATTCCCTTTCTATCTCCCTTTTCTGACTGTGCTAATAGTCCATCCCTCTCCTCTTGAATAGAAGTCAACCATAATCCAAGATGGTGTATGGACATTGTAGAAAAGAGAAGATAGATAAGTAAATTACCACTAATAGACCAGAAGAACAGATAACTTGCTCCTAATAATACTTTCCATCGGTGTTTCTGAGGCACTAGGTTATATATAAGCATCAGGGCTGGGAGAAACAGTGCCAAGTAAGGGAAGGAAAAGTAGGAAGACATACTTACTCTTCCTCCTGAATCTTCGTAATCATATTCCACATAGCCTGTGCTGAATTAAAATTTGCTGGTATGATCTCTACCGTTGGAATTGTGATATCAAATTCCTCCTCTAACTCTGCTATTAGAGAAAGAATAGAAAGAGAATCTAAGTGATGCCCATCAATCAAATCCTCACAAGTAGCATAATCTACTTCTGGTCGTATCTCTTCAAGTATCTCAATTAATCTTTCCATTATTATTTCTCCTTCTCATAATTTGCTGTATTTAGAATATCTGTACTGACATGATTTCTCAAAGAGCGTATTTTCTCTGTTTCATCTATCATTAACACTTGTGGTAACTCTCTACTTAAAAACAGCGAAATACCCTCTGTCATGCAGTAAGCTCCCGCATTTTGAAAAATGAATACATCCCCTATCTTAAGATCAGTAATTGGTAGCTGCTTCACTAAAATATCATTGACAGTACACAGGGAACCACATAAGTTCCAGTTTTTACTCTCCCCTTCCTCCTTAGCAGGATATATCTGATACAGGGGTACTTTCATTGCCATTGATTGTCCAAAATAGACAAGATGATGAATCCCTCCATCTAATATGGCATAATTCTCATTCTTATTCACCTTTTTATCAACGACTTTAGTTAAATAACTACCACAACTTGCTGCTATACTCCTACCTAACTCTAAAATAATCTTTGTCTTATAGGTCATCTGTTTTAAAAGTTCTGAGAATTCTTTTAGAAAAGGTCCTTCCTCAAAGCTCTCTTCTTGAAAATAAACCACTGGAAAACCTGGCCCATACTCTAATTCCTTTGTTTCAAAGCCGTATTCCTTAGACAGTAAATTCATAAAGCCATCTAGATATGTTAGCTCCCGTTTTATTTTTTTAAGAGATTGCTTTTGAGTTCCAGAAAAATACTGTAACCCTTTAATGTCAATATAGGTCATTTTATCCCGTTTCTTTATTATCTCTTTGACTTCATTTTCATTTAAGCCAAACTGATTACCACTTGTGATTCTCAAAAGAACACGAACCTTAGTCTTGTATTTATCAGCAGCACTTTTAATCACTTTCAGTTGTTGTAGTGACTCTACTGTATAAAGACCTATATTCTCTCTATCCATAATTAATTCCTTGATAAAGGATGGGGTTTTATATACCCCCGAGATAACAAGCTTTTCTCTTGGTATATTTAAGCCCTGACAGATATAAGCCTCCCCTGGCGAACAAACCTCAAATCGCTCTAGGTATGGATTAATCTCCTTTACAATAAAGGTATTAGCCTTAATAGCATAGCAAAGAGAAACCTGCTTAGGTAATGCCTTCTTAAGGTATTGAACTCTTTTTTTAAGGACCTCAATATCAAACACATAAACTGGAGTATCATAGGACTGTACTATCTTTTTGATTTGACTCTCATCCATTCTTCTTTTTCACCACGCTCTCTAGTAACTGTTTTCTATCAATTTTACCATTTTTCGTCATAGGCATCTGTTCTATTTGAACCAAAGCTCCAGGGACCATAAAGATTGGCAAAGTTTCTTTCATTTTACTATGTACTTCTTTTTTGTCTATGTTCCCTATGTAAAAACCATATAATTTACTTTTTGATTCTTCAAACACGCAACAAGCTCTTTGAATATCTGCTATCCCCATCATGGCTTTTTCAATTTCCTCTAGCTCAATACGATGCCCCATATGTT
>JAEZQN010000189.1 GCA_023441145.1 Bacillota bacterium | reverse complement strand
AAGAAACCGCAAATACTATAAAATTTTTAGATAGAATATTAACTGTGTTTTTAGATCTAGCAAACCCACTTTCCACTGCAGCAAACCCAAGGTTCATAAAAAACACTAGGAAGGCAGTTAACAATACCCACATGGTATCCAACGTTACTTTCATATCAATTCCCCTTTCATTATAACAATTATTCGTATAATTCTGTTCTAGGGTTTTTTCAAATAAAAAAAGGTACATAAGCTATGCCTATGCACCTTTGCATCTGAAGGATTCCCTAAATTCATCACATGTAGTTTATGTAACTTGCTTTATTATTGCAACCCTTTTTTCATACGTTATGTTTTTATTAAGTTTTTTCCTTAAGTCACTTAATTAATCATCTTAATTTTAACGAAAATCTTTATTTTGTTTATCCTCTAAAAACGGTTCATACATCATTAAGGCGTGGTTCACTTCCAAACTACTTCTTACTCTGTTTGGCCAACCACTCGATTATGGTGACTTCCTTACCGTCTATGGTATCTTTACAACTATTATTAAGAACGTACACCCAAGAGAAGTGTCCATTATACTCATATGGCTCAATGCTGTCCTTCTTAAAGAATCTTCCAGACGTATCAAGCACTGCATCTAATAAGGAATAGTGAACATTCTTCGCCCCTGCTTTCTTTAATCGATCATATATTGCATTAGAATGTTGGTAAATCGGCATCTCATTACCATCCTCATCTAGTTTTACTTCAGTCATATTGGTCTGACTATTGAATTGCGTTTCATATATCTGAACTGTCATATCAGTTTTACAATGGGTAAGCCAAATAGGGGTATTAACGATATTAGCTAATTTTTCATCCGTCATCCACTCATTTAAATATGGTCCACAGGCAGGAATAGCTGCTGCAAAATAACCTGGATATTCTGTAATCATATTTATCGTCATATATCCACCATTCGAATATCCACCGATATAAATTCGATTGGCATCAATCTCAGGATGATTCGCAACATAATCCTTTATAAGTCCCATTAACGCTTCTGTATAATATGATTTTCCTTTACTATCGCTAACAGAATCATTATATTGCATTTTACCGTTATAGTCCATCCACCAAGTTGGTGCTTGTGGAATTAATAAAGATGCACCTTTATCACCAAAATAAGACTGCATCTTTTCAGACGCTAGATTAACTGTATAATTACTATAAACTGAAGTTCTTGGATCATTTACTCCTCCCTCTGAGTGACCATGAAGCCATACTATCAATGGAGTCTTTCCTTTTTGTAATTCCTTTTGTGGAGTAAACGAAGCATATAGTAACTCGATGTCGTCTTGCGTATAGCTACCACTATAGTCAAAGCCATCCGGTATCATATTCGTGTTGCCTACATACCCAGCTTCCGTCGTTGATGTAATGGTTATCTCTTTGCCATCTGTTGCTTTGAGCTTTGCCCCTTCGGATAACTTAATTATGTAGCTTGTATCTACAAAGTTACAAAAGCCGTATGTTGTATTATAATTCAATGGTGACGCAGCTACTATATCTGGACCAACCTCCATCTCAAATGTTAGGAAAGTCCCATCTGGCTGACTCTTGCCATTTTCGTCGGAGGAATACACCTTTAGTATATTTCTCTCTTCCGTATCTGAGTCAGATGCTTCTTCATTAGTATCAGGAATGGAGGCATCGGAATTATAACTACGTACAGAAGATACAGAAAACGTATCTGGCGATAAAGTCGAGGAATCAACCGATGCTCCTACATTCAGTATTACTTTTGTAATGGCAGGTCCCCAATCAAACCATTCGGTTACGGTGGTGTATTGAAGCTCAGTGTCAGTTCCAGGTTTATCCGTTTTCGTATTATTCACGTCCTGGATTACTTCATCTGTACTATCTTTTTTACTCTTACTACAGCCTGTTAATAACAGTGCAAGTAACATTACCATAACGACTCTTAATAATTTTATTTTCATAACTCTCTCCATTCTCTCCTAATAATTATCAATTTTTGATTAATATTTGCACATATTGATTATATGTATATTATAGATGATTTACAAATTTGAGTTGTAAAAATTTTGTAAATCAATATGTGCATAAGGAGGTTCATATCACTCTGTGGGATGAAGGGAGTTACATTTATAAACTTCTTTTCAAATAAACCATATCCACTAACTGTTGTCCATCTTCATACATAGGGTGGTCATAATTATCAATAAAAAAGTTCTTAACAATGTATGCTTTTTCAAATCCACATTTCTCGTAGAAATGAAGTATTGCAGGGCAATCACCTGTTCCCACATATATCTCGCCACCATATTCTTTGTAATAATCCACAATAGATGTCATGAGATGTTGTCCATATCCTTTCCCTTGATACTTAGGAACAGTAACAATATTCTTAATTTCATAAACCCCTTCTTGCTCCTTAGTAACCACGCAAATAGCTTTCACATCATCGTCACACAAGGCGAACATATCACCACGATACAAGTATTTTTCTATCATACTTACTTGTTCATC
>JAEZQN010000135.1 GCA_023441145.1 Bacillota bacterium | reverse complement strand
GGTTAACAGTAATAGAACTTACCTTTAATCCTAAAGAGGTTTTTGGTAAATCCAAAGGGAGTATTCATGTGGGTGGAGCAATTAATGGTGTAGCATATCGAAGTAAGCTACTTTCTCGTGGTAATGGGAAATACCTACTTATTGTGGATAAAGCCTTACAAAAATCTATTGGTTTTACAGGGCAACCCATGGCAGTGGAGGTCACAATGTCTTTGGATGAGGTGACATTAAACACTAATAGCTTAGAGGAAGTTGATACGGTGGCTTCTGATATGAATTTGATTTATGCTATAATAACTCGACATAGTATTAGACAGTTTACGGAGAAACCAATACCCCAAGAAGTATTTAACACGATTTTACAGGCTGGTCTTGAGGTACCAACAGCAAAGAATAAACGTCCATATCATTTTATTGTAGTTACTAATAGACAGCTGCTAACTGAATTAGCGCAAAACAATTCCAATGTATGCATGTTAGAATATGCTACTTGTGGAATTGTGATTTGTGGAGATAAAAATATAGAAGGGATGAAAGAATTTCTATATGCAGATTGTGCAGCAGCTACACAGAATATGTTACTTTGCCTACATGGTTTAGGACTTGGTGGTGTTTGGTGCGGGGTTGTAGCAAACTCCAGTTGGCGAAAGGAGATTATATCTATACTAAGGCTACCCTTAAAGATAGAGCCTATTTCAGTAATTGCACTAGGTTACTCAAAAGAGGTCAAGGAGACAACTAGCCGATGGGAACCAGATAAGATACATTATGATAGATGGTAGATAAGATAATACTTTGAAGTGAGGTGTACACAGTATGAATTCTTTAACAACTTATGAAAAGAATAATTATTTTTGTATTGCAATGAGTGATTACAAGGGGACCTCCTTTGACAATAAGGATGCCTTAGGAGAACGATTTTCCGTTGTTTTAATAGAAAAGGGCAATGGGATTGCCACAATAGATGGGAAGTCCATATCCTATATTGCTCCTTGTGTGTTTTGTGTGAATGAAAAGGAGCATTTTATAATACCAGATAGTAATGAAAATTGTATAAGGGCAGTTTTCTTTCATCCATGTGTAATCAATAGTTTGCTTAATTTTGATAATATTCGTGAGAATTCTCCTGATACACCATTAACTATTACTCAGGATAAAGAGCTTGTGATGTGTATTTTACAAAGAGATGAAAGGTACGTTGGTAAGTTTAACATTGGTCCTTTTACAGAGAAAAGGGCTTCTTTTATTTTGGATGGTATACATAAAATGATTACAGACCAATCTATGGATAATTGGCCTTGTCGCAGCCGGTCTTACATGATGGAGCTTTTATTTTTATTAGACAACTTATATGTATTGGATAATTGCTTTGAGGAAACTTATTTAGGAGTTATTGATGAGGAATTCTACCCAATTCTTGTTTATGTTTATCACAACTACGAGAATAAAATTACAGTACAGGATATCACAGATAAGTTCTATATAAGTCGAGCGACTCTGGCGAAAATGTTTCAGAAAAATGTAGGTGAAAGCTTTTTATCCTATCTTAATAAATTAAGAATTAATTTGGCATCTACTTTACTAAGGGATACTATGTTGCCGATTCAAGAAATCATGCAACGAGTTGGATTTACGGATAACGTTCATTTCTTACGTACCTTTAAAAAGTATACAGGACTATCTCCTTCCACTTACCGAGAAAAAAATTGTTGGATGTAAAAATCATACACATATTTTACAATTGACATAGTATTTAAGATTATACGCAATTTTCACATACTACAAGAAAAAGTATGATGTTATTACAATACGTAATAAATATTATGAAAGGTGAGGTCTTATATGAAAAAGAGTATGATTATAACATTAATTTTAATGCTTGTTATGGTTGGAGCACTTGGGTGCGGCTCCTCTAAAACAGAAAAGGCTGACTCGGGAAAATCAACGACAAAAGAACCAGTAACAACTGTGCCAGCAACAAAAACGCCAGAGGCAACAGTAGTAGCAACAAAGGCACCAGAAGTAACAAAAGTACCGGAGTCAACAATGGTAGCAACAAAGGCGCCTGAAGTAACACAAGCACCAGCGACAAAAAAACCAGAAGCTAGTTCTAAGCCAGTAAAATTAGGATCTACTTGGAAAGTGATAGAGGAACTTAAGTATACGTTTTCTGTTTATGCAATGGGATTCTATAATGATGAGTATGGTATTACAGTAGGCTATGCTGGAGAGATACACTATACTACAGATGCTGGGAAAAAATGGCCACAGGCTACGAATCAGTCTTATTGCCGCTATGGTTTAGAAATAGTAAATGACAAGGTGTCTTATACCTGCGGCAATGCTGGCGAGGTGACAAAGAGTACGGATGGCGGAAAAACTTATGCCCAGAAAACTAAATTTGGTGACTATGTACCAGATCAGTGTCAGATGTTAAGTTTTTGTGATGAGAATAATGGAATTATTGCATCCTATAAACGTATGGCAATCACTAGTGATGGAGCGACAACTTGGACAGAATTAAAAGTTCCAGCTAAGATTCTCTGTATCTATATGGTATCTACAACCGAGTTCTACTTTATTGGACATGATCTAAATCTATACAGAACAGTTGATGGTGGTTCAAATTGGGAAACCATCACTATGAATCTTCCAGAGAAGAAGAACTATATATTAAATCCTTTAAACTTTGCTTTATATGTGGATGGAGATAATGCTTACACCATTTTCTGCATACCAAGTAGCTCACGATTAGTAAAAAGTTATAGTACAATTGATAACTGGGCAACTTGTAAAGAAAATACTGTACCTGAATTGCCTATCTTTGGGAAATTATACTTTAATCATGAAGGAAGTTTGTTAACTATAAATAATGCTACTGATTCTAATTGTACGGTTTTAAAAAGAAAATAATATTGGAAAATATTTACAACTACATGTTGTTAGATTATAATTAGAATATACTATATCTATCATTCCAACATTGGGGGTAAACAATGAAAAGATCTTTATTGCTCTTTCTTTGCCTATTATTTACCTGCCCAACTATCTCTTGCCAGAATAAAACGAGATCTGTATTGACGTCTGAAGTAGAGGTGGTAAAAGTACCGAATGAAGAAGAAGTATTTGATAATCTGCAACAAGTAGAGAACAAGGCTACAGTCATTGTAGAGGCCATTGCTGAGGAATGTATTGGGCAGAATATTAATGGTCTCTTGGGGAACAATGTTCAAAAGGAATTACCTAAGTACGGTTATACCAAATGGAAGATAAAAGTAACTAAGATATTTAAGGGGAGTGTAATTGTTGGAGACGAGCTTACATTATTGTTAGACTACTATATATTAAATGAAGTAGAGAACCAGCAGAAACTAGTTACCTTCACCTCCTTAAAGCCACCTACTCTTAATAAAGAATATATTCTGTTTCTAGAGTATGATAAAAAGAGAGAGGGATACCGGCCAGTTTGTGATTACGAAGGGATGTATCCTATGCCAAATAAAGAGCTTAAGGATAAAATAGAAGCAAATAAACTGCAACAGTCTGATTTGGATGTCTTTTGTGATGAGACCTTGAAGAATTTACTTTCTCTCTATAGTAAAATAGCCACTAAATATTTTTACTAACATTTACCAGCACAAAATACATCAATAGAAGAAGCTGTCGTATTCGCTGATTGATTAGCTGATGCGACAGCTTTTTCGTTTATGGAATGCAAACTTTAGTTGTGAAATCGTAAAAAAGAAGTCAAGTTGATTTAGATAATAGCACTAGGAAAAATATAAATAATAGAATTATAATTCTGTTAAGAAAAACGCACAAATTGTCGACATAGTATTTGTAAAAATAATTTTACTATACGTAAAAAAATGGTATAATATTGTAAATAAAAGAAAAATTGGAGGGATTCTATGGACATAGCACTGATAGTAATACTTATTATTGAAACACTTGCTATTATCGCACTATTAGTAATTATACTTAGGAACAATCGCTCTCAACGTAAGATTATGGACATCGCTGAATTGATTGTAAAGGGTAAGCTTGACGTTGATGATATTCAGGTTATTGGTAAAAAGAATAATACAACAATCCTTGCTAGTGCATTTAATTCCATCAAGAGGAATTTACTGACTTTTGTGGAAACAACAAAAGGAAATGTAATTACGCTTTCTGACGCTATTGATGTTCTGTCGAAAAGTGTAGAAGCTAATCAGTTTGGCAATGAACAGATTGCAGATGGAGTCTCCACAGTTGCAATTAAAACAGCAGAGCAACTTGAACTTGTAAAGAAGAATTTAAATGTTATTGAAATAAACAATAATCAGATGCAAGAAATTGATCGTTCAATGATCACAATCAAAGGTTTATTGGATGAGACCGTGGTAATTAGTAAGAGAGGTATTACCAATGTTGAAGAATATGAACAGGACATGGATGCGATTTCAGAAGAACTAGCTAATAGTAATACCATATTGACTAGATTTAATGACGAGATTAAGAAGATTGGTGAAGTTGGAGAGTTTATTATCGGTATTAGTGAACAGTTAAAACTTTTAGCCTTAAATGCATCTATTGAGGCTGCTAGAGCCGGTCAAAGTGGTAAGGGTTTTGCAGTAGTAGCTGATGAAATGAATGAAATGTCTGGGAAAACAAAATCAGGTATGGTTACGATTAGCCAGATTCTTGGTGAAGTTATTCAAAGTAGTCAACAGGTTAATGATAGTATAAAGAATTGTGAGGATACTTTTAATCAAAGTAAACAGACGTTTGAGGATGTAAATAAGTCCTTTCAATCTATTAATCAACAAGCATTTGATATCTATGATAGAATGAAAAATATTTCTTCTATGGTCGAAAATATTTCTCAGAATACAAAAGAATCAAAAGATATGGCTTCTCATTTATATGAGGCATCTCAACTAATTAGTGCTAGTACCCATGAGATTGCTGCTGCGTCAGAGGAAACTGCTGCAGAATCTTCTCAGATAGGAGAAAATGTAGAATCCTTAGGTTCAATGCTTACTGGAATACGGAACCTTCTACGACAATTTAATACAGCAGTCGTGCCTGTAGATCAGAAAAGAGCGAAACCTGTTAAAATTGCATTTTTAAGTATGTTAGATAATGATTTCTGGTATGGAGTACGTCGAGGCGTTTTCTATGCACAAACAGAATTAGCAGAAATGAACACTGTTTTAGAATATACTCCTTTTTTGGATAATGGAACAGTATTGGATGAGCTATTAATTAATCGTGTGAAGCAATGTATTAATGAGCAAGTGGATGGTATTATTTTTCCAGGTTTTCTAGGAGCTGCAAACCAGTACTTGAAGGAAGCTATTGCAAGTGGAATCAAAGTGATTACGTTTAACTGTGATTGTAGTAACGAGGTGAAAAGACTTGCATGTTTTAGCCCTGATGCTTATGAGGCTGGTATCATTGCTGCAAAGAGTATGGAAGATGCCATTAATAAGAGAGGTAATGTATTAATTATATCAGGTGACTTAAAGGTTCCAGTGAATCGTGGTAGAATGGATGGCTTTACACAGAAAATTAGGTCTTGTAAAGGTATACGTATTCTAGATAATTTAGTGATTGAGGATATTCCAGAAAAGGTTTATGAGGAAACCTTAGGGTATTTAAGAGCACATACAGAAATTAATGCTATCTATATCACTTCCGGTATGGTATTATCAGCTGCAAAGGCCATTGTTGATGCAGGAAGAAAAGGTAAGGTATGTATTGTTGGATTTGATCACAATCAAGAGATTTTTGACTACATAAAGCAAGGAGTTATTGCAACTGCCATAGGTCAAGACCCATTTGGACAAGGTCACGATCCAATTGTATGGTTATATAACCATATTGTAACAGGGAATCCTCTACCTAACGAGTATATGGCATGTAGATTGTCTATTGTGGATAAGGATAATGTAGACACACTTATTAAAGCTTAATTAAAAAAGAGGCTGTAAAAAAACTCCCTTAAAAGAAAAAATCGCTTAGACCGTGAGGTTTAAGCGATTTTTTGGTATAATTAATTATGCAAACAACTAATAACACCAATGGTAATTATACCACTCGTCAGCTGA
>JAEZQN010000078.1 GCA_023441145.1 Bacillota bacterium | reverse complement strand
GATGAACATAGAGTTAAAACAACTTTCTGTGGAAGAGATAGAAACAATTAAGTCCTTCTTTGCAGATGTGTTTATGAAGGAGCCGTGGAACGACGACTGGAGTGACAAAGAACAGCTTCATGCCTATATAGTGGACTTGATTGGAAATCCGAATTCCTTGACGTTAGGACTATTTGAGGAAGGACAGATGGTAGGGCTTTCTATGGGAAGTATTATGCATTGGTATTCGGGAACGCAGTATTACATCGTTGAACTCTGTATAAAAACAACGGAGCAGGGGCGAGGATTAGGAAAGCACTTCTTAGAATTCATTGAAACATATACAAAGTCAAAGGGAGTATCCTATATCTTTTTACAAACGGAACGAACAGTTCCAGCCTATGAGTTTTATAAGAAAAACGGATTTTTTGAACTAGAAGACCATGTGTCTTTAGTGAAAAAATATTAGTATATGTAAAAGAAGAGCATAAACGCCAACCATTTAGGGAGTTTTCATATCTGCTGTCCACAAAATGGGACAGGTAGGTAGTGTATAATTCGTTTATAAGAATGTTACATAATACATAGTATAGGTGACTGATTCTCCAGAAAGGGTTGGTGAGAGGTATGGCAGGTTTATTTGGTGGGTTATTTGATTTTAATGATGATGGTAAGATGGATGCATTGGAGCAGGCAGCAGAGTTTTCAGCATTTGCAGACATGATGGATGAAAGTGAATGTGAAGAGAAGGAGAGTCAGCTAAGGGACGCAGGATTAGATTCGTTTGACCTAGAGATGATGAGCGAAGAAGAACGTATAGAAGCCTTAGAGGATGCTGGCCTAGACCCAGATGATTTTGATTTCTAATAAAATGGGGATGTTGGGAAGGAGAGGTTGTTATGTCTAATATTATTCCAATGAATCTAGGAAGTAGTTTGCCAGAGCTTATTATGAGTGGAACAGGCCTTTCAAAACCATTTGTACAGGATGTGTACCTGACCTCCTTTCTTGTTGCAGGAACATATTATGTTGATAATATCGAGGCACTTGCAGAAGGGCTTAAGAAGGATATGAAGGTAAAACTGGTGAGGGAACCAAAGAATGCCTATGACAGTTATGCTATTCTTGTAAAAGACATGGCGGGCAATAAGCTTGGTTATATGCCTAGAAAAATGAATCATATGCCAGCTAGATTAATGGATGCAGGGAAGCTTTTATATGGAAAAGTGATTTCTTGTAATAATGAATGGGATGGCGTGGATATTCGCATAGGAATGTATATGAAGGATTAGGTGATTAATATGAAAGAGGGGGGAAACCACTTTCAAATTGTACTAAATAAAGAGTATGTTGCGCTAATTGAGGAGTATGAAGAGGTAAGACGAGAGCTTAATGATATCATTGAGCATCGCGAGCATATGGCTTTTCATGAGGCCATTTACCTAAAAACTCAGTATATGGCTAAAATAGGTGTCTATGAAATGGAATGCTTTCGATATTTTATAAAGTATGAGAAGCTAAAACGCCAGATTACCCTGATGCAAGCTGCCATTAACCGTGAGGAGCTTATAGATGAGGATGCTATTGAACATCAAGTGAATATAGAGTGCATGGAGTATCAGGCTCGTATACAGCAAATGGAGCAGGACCTAGAGGTAGCACATTTCATACTCGGTTGCCCTACACTCTCTATGGAAGAAAGCTGTGAGCTAAAAAAGATTTATAAGCAATTAGCTAAAAAACTTCATCCGGATATGAATCTAAAGTCTACCAAAAAGCAAAAACGATTGTGGACTCTTGTACAAGATGCCTATGAACGAGGGGATGTTGAGCTCTTAAGAAGCCTAGAACGTATTGCTAGTGACATCTCAGAGTTAGAAGACCCTAAGGATAATGCTATGAGTATTTTAAAAGATAAGATAGCATGGGCTAGAGAACGGATACAACAATACATAAAACAGATAGATAAAATGAAAAAGAGCTATCCTTTTAATCAGAAAAGACTTTTAGAGGATGACAGTATCGTTAAAAAGAAGAAGAGCGAATATCTTGAGCAAGTAAAGCGGTACCAGGACCTTATAAGGGAGCTGGAAGAGTATAGAAAAGAGTTGCTCCTGAGTCCCTATTTTAAATAATGTAAAGGAGTCCTTTTCATGCAATACACCAAACAAACTATATCCATAATACAATCCTACTGTGCTCAAAAGCCAGGCGCATATGAGGCAAGACCCTTTGGACCAACTACCATTTGTTACAAGGTTATGGGAAAGATATTTGCCCAGTTGAATTCGGAGGAGCGTTTTTTTCGCATGACTCTTAAGTGTGATCCAGATCAAGCTTATTTTTATCGTAGCATCTACCCTGGGGTTGTAGTGAGAGGTTATCACTGCCCGCCGGTACAACAACCGTATTGGAATACCATCGATTTAGATGCCTTTGAAGACATGCAGATACTTTTTCAAATGATGGATGAGGCTTATGAAGCGGTAGTTAGGAAGCTGAAAAAGAAAGAACAGGTCCAGTTTCTAGCGCTTACACAGTTTGAGTATCGAGATACAGACGGAGCAGATTCCGATTTTGTCCTACTTTGCGAGAGAGTTGATAGCATACATGATGCTATTGTGGTTTACAAAGACAATGAGCCAGTAGCCTGTGGAGCTTTTCAGTTATATGATGAGGAAAGGGCCGAAATAAAACATATCTATGTCAGCCCATCTTTAGGAGGAATTGGGCTTGAAGAGGAGATTATCAGACGTTTAGAGGCGAAGGCCAAGATGAAGGGATTTAGGCGTTGTATTATAGAAACGGAAGCACCCTTAGAAACTGTTTGTAAACGATATAATTGATGGGAGATAAAAGTTAAGTTACATAGTGCAATTTGTCGAAATATGTGATATAATAATACTGCTGAAAAAGTTTTCATTATTTGCTGATAGTACAAAGGATATTGAGCTTAAGGAGGATATAATGAAAAATGAGACACCGCCATTGTGGAACGATAAGACAGTGGGGCAAAAGATGCTTTATGCAATTAGTATAATTCTGGCAGCGATAGTAATCTTTTTAGTAGTGTTAGTTATGACAGATGTGTGGTCAGCTGCTATTAATGTTATGGTGCCGTTATTGGGTGTACTATTAATTCTAAATGCGATACAGAATTGGAACTATAGCCGTAGTGTTGCATGGTTTAATCTCATTGTCGCGATATTTGTAGTCCTAATTGGACTTTTAAAAATTTTTCTCTAATTACATAGTCGATTTAAACTTGGAGATGCCATTTAGGCATCTCTTTTTATCACATAGGTTTTCTAAAAGACAGTAAGCTATAATAGCGCTGTAACGGCATAGATTCTAGCCACACTATTCTTAAAAATATTTTATAGAATGAAACTATATAAGCCAAGGCTTAGACATTTTATAAAAAATGCATCATAAAATTTAAGCATATTCGACAAAAAAAATCAAAATATATGCTGATTGTTGACAAAATATATTAAAAGGTCTATTATAATTGTATCAGCAAATAAAACCGGGTTTCACAGAATGAAACATTAAACGATTATTAGAAGCTATTTACAAAAAAAGAAAGTCTGATTCTGTGAGAGTTTATTTCTAGCTTATTAAATCCAGAACACTCCACTATAAGGATGGGCAGTAAAGGAGGTTGAAAAGATGCATGAGTTATAAAAGGCAGAGTGGAGCTGCTATATTACATATACTGCAGGATATGTAATTATAAAAATCATGCAAGGGTTAATATTATGGCAGAAGTTAAGTTGGAACATATCAAAAAGATTTATCCCTATTCAAATGATAAGAAAAAACGAAAGAGCAAAAAAAAGAAGGAACACTATGAAGAAAAAACAACCAACCTGCAAATTACAGATAAGGGTGTTGTAGCAGTACAGGAATTTAGTCTTGATATAAAAGACAAAGAATTTGTTGTACTTGTGGGACCTTCTGGATGTGGCAAATCTACAACTTTACGTATGGTGGCAGGGTTGGAAGAAATTACGGAAGGTAAACTATATATTGATGGTGAACTCATGAATGATGCTGCACCAAAGGATAGAAATATAGCAATGGTCTTCCAGAATTATGCCTTATATCCACATATGACAGTATATGAAAATATGGCTTTTTCGCTAAGACTGAAAAAGCTACCTGATACTGAGATTGATAAGAAGATACAGGAAGCAGCAGAAATTCTAGATTTGCAGGATTATTTAGAACGCAAACCTAAGAATCTTTCGGGTGGACAGCGCCAGAGAGTTGCTATTGGTAGAGCTATAGTGCGTCAGCCTAAGGTTTTCCTGATGGATGAACCTTTATCTAATCTGGATGCTAAATTACGTAATCAAATGCGTGCTGAGATTATTAAGCTTCGTGAGAAAATTGATACTACTTTTATTTATGTTACTCACGATCAGACAGAGGCTATGACCTTAGGTGATAGAATCGTTATTATGAAGGACGGTTTTATCCAACAAATAGGGACACCACAAGAAGTATTTCATCATCCAGCAAATCTATTCGTAGCAGGCTTTATAGGGACACCACAGATGAATTTCTTTAATCATTCCAAACTGAGATTTGAGAATGGTAAATATGTAGTAGATATTTTGGGTGAGACATTCATATTACCAGAAAATAAACAGGAGATTCTTAGGAAAAAGAAGCTGAAGGAAATGGAAGTGATTGCAGGTGTAAGACCAATGCATATTACCGTTGGAGACATAGGAATCAAAGCAATTATTGACGTATCAGAGATGATGGGAAGCGAGTTGCATCTCCATCTATCTGCACAAGATACAGACATAGTAGTAGTAGTTCCTACAACTGAAACTACTATGGGTAATATGGTACATCATGCAGAAGTTAGATTTACTTTCAAACCTGAGTTGATACATTTATTTGATGCTAAAACAGAATTGAATTTGCTTTAAAGAAAGCGATATGTTTACCGTATTCGTTTTAGTAGTATCACTTATGGCGATATGATAGGTTTCCAATTTATTAGCTGATGCTTTAACGAATCTTGTGGTACATAAGGAGAAATGATTTTTAGGAACCAGTGAAAACATATTTTGGATTAAATGGAAGGAGAAACAAATGAGAAAACGTACAGTAGCACTTTTATTAGTTATGGTTATGGTAGTAGCATCTGCACTTGTTGGTTGCAGTAGTAGTAATAACGAAACAAATGACAAAACAAATGACAAAACTTCTAGTACTCCTACAACAAACGAGGCAACTCAAAATACAGATAATACCAATGACGACAGTTCAGAGCCTGTAGAACTTACTATCTGGACTCATGAATCAACTTCACAGAGAGTTGCAGCATGGGACTATGTGATTAAGGCATTTCAAGAAAAATATCCTAATATTAAGGTTACCAATGAAGTAGTTCTATGGGATGATTTCCAAAGTAAATTCTTAAATGCAATCCAGACGAATACTGCTCCAGATCTTGTAGCAGTTACTGAGACAACTTGGTCTTCAGGGTATCAAGTTGGTGGATTGGTTTCGTTGGATGATGTAGTTAATAATCTAGACGTTACAATTATGGATAACTTAATTGCAAGTTATAAAACCGATGGTCATTATTATGCAATTCCATTTGCATCTAACTGTGAAATGTTGTTCTATCGTCCAAGTATGTTAAAGGCAGCAGGACTAACTGAGCCACCTAAGACTTGGGATGAACTTCTTGATTATGCGAAAAAGTTAACCGTGGATAAAGATGGTGATGGCACACCTGATCAATACGGTATAGGTATTACAACTGGTCGTAATGACTTAGCTCAGAATACATTTGCTGCATTTATGGCTACAGCAGGAGTAGACGTGTTTGATAAAGAAGGTAATGTAGATTTTAATAACGAAAAAATTGTTTCTACTTTTAAACTTTATAAGGATTTAGCCGCGTATACTCCAGCAGCAGCGTCTGGTTGGTCATGGGGTGAAATTGAAATGAACTGGGCAGCAGGAACATTTGCAATGTTCCCTTATAGCTCTCCAAACCTATCTGCTTTATTAGAAGCTAATGATACTGATATTGCATGTGCATTACTTCCATCTCCAGATGGATCCAATGTAGGACACTGTAATATGGTTCACTCTTTAGCTATGACAGCGGATTGTGAAAGCAGAGGAAACAAAGAAGCAGCATCTAAGTTCTTACAGTTTATCTTACAACCAGAAATGTCTTATGTATTAAGTGTTTGCCAAGAGCCTGGACTTTACTTCCCAACAACAAAAGAAGGAAATGAATTACTTGCATCTGGATACTTTAATGAAGAAGCATTCCCACTTAAGAATTGGGATAACACAGAAGGTTCTGCAACCCAGACAATACTTGCTAATATCAATGATGTTGGTGCACAGACATTATCTGTAGCTCATGCATTTGGACACAAATATGGCCCTGTTAATCTTAATTTTGCATCTATTTATGGATCTCAGGTATTTGCGGATGTAATTCAGAAATGTATTATTGATGGTGAGTCTCCGGAAGATGCAGTAAAATGGGGAGCAGATTCTTTAGAAGAATTAGCAAGTGAATAAATAACGTATAATTAACTTAACTCCTATCCAGCCTTATCATAGGGTAATGGCTGGATAGGAGATTTAAAAGTTAAGCGAAAACGCTTACAAGGTTGGTGATATATACAAGATGATGAAGAAAAATGAAGTAAAAGGCTATTTGTTTTTAATACCGGTTCTTTTGCTAGTGGCTGTTTTTCTGTTTTATCCATTCTTACGAGGTGCCTATATCTCATTTTTTAAGACAAAGTATGGTTACGGAGATATGCAGTTTTATGGGTTAAATAACTATATCAAAGTTTTACAAGATCAATTCTTTGGCACAGCACTTAAAAATTCTTTAATATGGGTGGTTGTATGTACTGCTTTAAACATGATTATACCTACTGCAATCGCATTATTAATGAATCATGAATTTCGTGGTAAACAGGTTGCTACAGCGGCTATTTTGATTCCATGGTTAACACCAGTGGTTGGATTGGCTATGATGTTTAAATGGATTCTAGAACCAGAGGTTGGTGTTTTAAATACTTTCTTGCAAAATGCAGGACTGGTGGAGACAGGTATTAACTTTATTGGGTCGACGACCTTAGCCTTTCCGGTGTTAATGCTGCTGAACTGCTTCCAATTCTGCCCGTTTGGGGTCTTGCTCAATCTATCAGCACTGAGTACAATTTCTGAGGATTTGTATGAGGCTATGCGTATTGATGGTGCAAGTAATTGGGATATCTTTAAGAAATTGATTCTTCCATCTATTAGTAAGATGGTTGGATTCTTGATGTTCTTAGGGATTGTTTGGGCATTCAGTAGTTATTCTCTAATTTACATTATGACAAAAGGTGGTCCAAGTTATTCTACGTTCACAATACCAATTATGATTTATGAAAAAGCATTCCAGAACATTAATGTTGGTCGTTCAACAGCTCTTGCAACTTTGACCGGTGTAGTAATGATTATATTAGGTTTTCTGTACTTTAAGTTCATGTATAAGACAGACGACGAATAAACAGAGGATGAAATTATGGAAAAACGAAAAAAGAAGAATCTTACTTTTAAACAAAAGAGAAATAGAAAACTAAATATTGTAATTTGGCTTGTTGTATTAATTTTCGTTACTCCGTTTATCTTAACCGTCATTGCATCTTTCCAAAGTGAATACGCAATTAAAACAGGTAAGTTTGCTCTGGTTCCAACAGAATTGACTTTACAAAATTACAAGGATTTACTACTAGAAGATACCGGTGTAACCGCCTTCCGTTATAACTTATGGAATAGTTTTAAAGTTGCCATAGGAACAGCATTTTTAACTATCGTCATATCCGTATTAGGTGCCTATTCTTTGTCCCATTATAAATTTAAAGGCAAGAATGTAATTTCTAAGGCAATGTTATTTATGTATGTATTCCCTACAATTTTATTAATTTCCCCAATCTATTCTGTTATGACCAAATTGAATCTGATTGATACGCATTTAGGCCTGATATTGGTTCATACAACTCTGGTAGCACCATTCTGTATTTGGCTGCTAAAGTCCTTCTTTGATGTAGTGCCTAGAGAGGTGGAAGAAGCAGCAGCAATGGATGGAGCAAGTCGCTGGAACATAATACGAAAGATTATTATACCATTAGCAGCACCAGGTATTTTGACCATAGGTATTTATGCGTTAATCTATTCTTGGGGTGAGTATACGTTTTCTGCTATTTTGATTAATAGTGGAACTAAGAAGACAATCCCATTGGCCCTAGCAGCTTACATGTCTCATACTGATCAGAAATGGGGTCGACTACTGGCTGGTTGTTCTTTGAACTTTGTTCCTTTACTTTGTATTTTTATGCCATTGTTAAAGAACTTCCTAAAGGGTTTTACCGCTGGTGCAGTAAAAGAATAATGATACATAAGAAAGGTAGAGTCGTATGGCAATTAAAGTTGGTGTAGTTGGTTGTGGAGGAATCGCTCAGATTGAATGGCTACCGTATCTTCATGAACTGGATGACTATGAGGTAGTAGCGTTAAGTGATATCTCTGCTAAGGTTGCAAACTATTATGGAGATTTATATAACATTCCAAAAAGATTTACTGATTGGCATGACGTCATAGCCTGTACGGATATCGATGCTGTAATTGTATTGAACACAGAACATACAGAGG
>JAEZQN010000038.1 GCA_023441145.1 Bacillota bacterium | reverse complement strand
ATAAATAACTCCAGAACTTCATCAATTACTTCCTGTGGTCTGGCTTCCGGACGGTCTATCTTATTAATACATACAATAACTGGTAGAGCAAGTTCCAAGGCTTTTTTTAGAACGAACTTAGTCTGTGGCATCGGTCCTTCAAAGGCATCCACCACTAGAACAACACCATTTACCATTTTTAGAACACGTTCTACTTCGCCACCAAAGTCAGCGTGACCCGGTGTATCCACAATATTAATCTTAACATCATTATAAGTAACAGCAGTACTCTTAGATAATATGGTTATTCCACGTTCTCTTTCAATATCATTAGAGTCCATGACTCTTTCTGCAACGTTTTGGTTAGCACGAAAAACACCACTCTGTTTAAGCAACTCGTCAACTAAAGTGGTTTTACCATGGTCAACGTGGGCGATGATGGCAACATTACGTATATCTTTTCTAATCATTATAGTAATCCCTCTTTCTGAATCAGAACATTTTCCGTTTGATGGCTCATACAATAATTAGCCATGTTCATAGGGAAAGAAATTCAACAACTTTATTATTTTATCATATTATTGCTAATTTACAAGCATTTCTTCTAATTCGACAATATAAGAGTAGGAATACTAAAAGATGCGAACTATGTGAAAGGAAATACAGGTAACAAATAATAGCGTTTTTATAGGTACTTTAGACTTTTTTGCAATATGACATAAAAAAACAAAGAAAAATGTTTAAATTTAATAAATTTCAAAAGAAGATTAAAAAATTTTTTACAAAAATCTATTGTAAAAAGCCAAAATTTATTGTATATAATTAATTAAATATGGTAAATATTAGTTTTAATGGTTCTATATAACAACACTAGTTAAAAGAATCCAAAAAAGTACCCCATATTGGCTTTTAGTTTCATATTATATTAAAAGTTACATTAAGTACCTTAATATATACAATATCCAGTTTAGTTGCCGAATTATGCTTGAAAGAAATTTGAGATATGGTAAAATTTTACTTCTAAAAGGAATATGTTTTGAATAAACATAATTAAGAGAACAATTCTAAAATACCCAGGACAGGAAAGAGAGGAGTAGTACGTTATGACGGATAAAGTATTCGATAACAACCAGGTAAGTATAGCAGGAGAGGTAGTGGGTGACTTTATTTATAGTCACGAAGTATTTGGAGAGGGTTTTTATCTTCTCGATGTAAGCGTTAATCGTCTAAGTGATTCCTATGATATCATCCCATTGATGATTTCGGAAAGACTGATTGATGTTAAGAGGGATTATAAGGGTCAATATCTAGAAGTAACGGGACAATTCAGATCCTATAATCGCCATGATGAGAGTAAGAATCGTCTTGTGCTTTCTGTATTTGTAAGAGAGCTAACTGTTTGTGAACCAGGATATGAGAGTCCTAAGCCGAACTATATTTTTTTAGACGGTTACATTTGCAAACAACCAGTTTATAGAAAGACACCATTAGGACGCGAGATTGCAGATATTTTATTAGCAGTAAATCGCCCATATGGTAAATCAGACTATATTCCATGTATTTGCTGGGGTCGTAATGCTAGATATGCGGAGAAGTTCCCTGTAGGAGGACATGTACAGGTATGGGGAAGAATTCAAAGCAGGGAGTATCAGAAGAAGACAACTGAGGTTGATTTCGAAAAGCGTGTTGCCTATGAGGTATCTGTAAGTAAACTAGAATATGTAGAGGAAGAAGAATAGGCATATAGATACTTGGCCTAATTAGCTAGATTTTTGTAAGCTTATGTGTTATGATATACATCTAGTTAATTACATTGAGGTGAATTCAATGAGAAAAAAAGTTGTTCAGGTCTATTATGGAGCTGGAAAGGGCAAGACAACTGCAGCAATTGGGCAGTGTATTAGATCAGCTGGCTTAGGTCATTCTGTAGTTATCATTCAGTTTCTTAAGGGAAGAGATGTGGAAGAGTTCTCTTTTTTAAATAAATTAGAACCTGAGATAAAGCTATTTCGTTTTGAAAAAGCTAGAGAATTCTATTGTAAACTATCTCCAGAGGAACAGAATGAGGAGAAAAGGAATATTTTAAATGGAATGAATTTTGCACGAAAAGTTATTGAGACCGGTGAATGTGATACTCTCGTTTTAGATGAGGTCCTTGGTCTGGTGGATTATGGTATTATCAGTTATGAGGATATCATAAAGATAATTGAATTGCGAGATGATTACTTTAAGCTTGTTTTAACGGGTGATACATTACCAGATGAGCTAGTGGACTATGTTGATGTGATATCTAAGATTGAACCGATTAAAGGATAATTTTATAAGAAAATACAAACAGTTTCATGAATTATCATGGAACTGTTTGCTTATTTCTGCAAGAAAAAAGGGAAGAAATCTACTCCTGAAATAAGGTTGACAAAGAGATGACAGAAAGGTATAATAATCCAAACAAAGAAACATTTAACACCGACAACTTCATATTGTACATAATTAAGCTTTATTGGTAGAGGTGCATACTTTATAAGTAAACTGCTGGATGTGTTGGGGCATAGAAGAAAGCAGTGGAAAGGAAAGCATGCCGAAGGTAAGATAACCCTTATTATTGGTCCTGGGCATATAGTGAACAGCTATATGACTGTCATCATAAGATAATGTGATGGAGTGCTACCTAAAGAATGTTCTTCAGTATGTATTGAGGATAATTATCTTTAGGGTCGACTCTTGTGTCGGCTTTTTTTATTTTGAAGGAGGTTTTTGTATGGCTATTTTTAATGGTGCAGGTGTTGCAATAGTCACACCTATGAAAGAAAATGGGAAAGTAAACTATGAGACTTTTGAAAAACTAATCGATTTTCAAATTGATAATGGTACAGATGCTATCGTTGTTTGCGGTACTACTGGTGAGGCATCTACCCTAACTCATGAAGAACATTTGGAGTGTATCAGCTTTACAGTAGAGAAGACGAAGAAAAGAGTGCCTGTGATAGCAGGAACTGGTTCTAACTGTACTGAAACTGCTATTTATCTATCAAAAGAGGCAGAAAGGCATGGGGTGGATGGAATCCTAGTGGTTACTCCATACTATAACAAAGCTACCCAGGCTGGACTAAAGAAACATTTTACCATGGTGGCAAGTAATGTAGATGTCCCAATTATTTTGTATAACATTCCTGGAAGAACTGGTTGTGCAATGGCAGTAGATACTATAGCAAGCTTGGTAAAAGAGGTAGATAACATTGTTGCAGTGAAGGAAGCTACGGGAAATATCTCTTTCGTAGCGGAGTTAATGGCAGTGACCAATGGAGAAGTAGATGTTTATTCCGGAAATGACGATCAGATAGTTCCTATTATGTCTTTAGGAGGTAAGGGTGTTATTTCAGTTTTATCTAATATCCTTCCAAAAGAAACTCATAATATAGTAGAGCTATATAACAAAGGTGAGGTAGCAGCTAGTAGGGACCTTCAGCTTAAATATATACCACTAATTAATGCCCTGTTTTCAGAGGTCAATCCTATTCCGGTTAAAAAAGCATTACAGAGAATTGGATTTGAAGTTGGATCTCTTCGCATGCCACTTACTGAGATGGAGCCACAAAATGAGAAGAAGCTAGTAGAGGCTATGATTCAGGCTGGCATGACAATTCGCTAATAGAATAATGAGTACATATAGATAAGAGTTTAGAGAGTTCATAGGATTATTATAGAAAAGATATACTAGTATAGAATAGATAGGAGAGGTTGATAAAATGGTACGAATAATTATGCGTGGCTGTAATGGCCATATGGGGCAGGTGATATCTGAGCTGGTTATGCAGGATGCAGAATGTGAGATAGTTGCCGGCATTGATGTATTTAATAATAGAAGCAATCCTTATCCGGTTTTTGAATCTTTAGCAGATTGCCATATTACAGCAGATGTAGTAATTGATTTTGCCAGCGTAGTAGGAATTGATGCATTTCTAGCTGAAGCTGTTGAAAAGAACCTTCCAATAGTGCTATGTACTACAGGGTTAAGTGAAGAACAGCTGGCATTGGTGCAAGAGACCTCTTCCTATATTCCTATTTTAAGATCTGCCAACATGTCCTTAGGTGTCAATACCTTGTTTAAACTAGTGCAAGAGGCTGCCAAGGTGCTAGCTCAAGCAGGGTTTGATATTGAGATTGTTGAGAAACATCATAACAAGAAGGTGGATGCACCATCTGGTACAGCCTTAGCGATTGCAGATGCTATTAACGAGGCGATGAATAATCAATATGAATATATATTTGATCGCTCCCACACACGTAAGGCTAGGGAGAAGAAAGAGTTAGGTATTAGTGCTGTACGTGGGGGCACTATAGTTGGCGAACACGAAGTGATTTTTGCTGGAACTGATGAGGTAGTAGAATTTAAGCATACTGCATACTCTAAAGCAATTTTTGCAAAAGGTGCAATTTCTGCTGCTAAGTTTTTGCCAGGGAATAAGCCTGGTATGTATACAATGCATGATGTGATTGGTTAGTAACTGCCTTAGGAAAGATAGTTAAGAGTTAACACCTTTAGACGGATGAAATATATTTGTCTAAAGGTGTTTTTTATAAAATGAAACATTTTGTTGTATTATAATGTAAATATAGTATAAAATGTTCACAGAAAATACTTATTTTATTATTATTATGGTATAAAGGTATTTTGTCTAGTGCATACATATGTAATGAAGGAGGAATCACGTTGATTGAGGTTAAAAATCTTGTGAAGAGGTATGGGAATTATCTAGCAGTGGATAATATTAGCTTCACAGTGGAAAAGGGAGAAATTGTTGGTTTTTTAGGACCAAATGGTGCGGGTAAATCAACAACCATGAATGTTATGACTGGTTATCTGTCAGCTACAGAGGGATCTGTTGTGATAGATGACTATGACATCTTTGATGAGCCAGAGGAAGCAAAAAAACTGATAGGCTATTTACCTGAGCAACCACCTGTTTATATGGATATGACAGTTGTGGAGTATCTTGAGTTTGTAGCATCTCTAAAATCTGTAGATCGTAAGCTTCGCAGAGCCCAGATTAAGGAGATACTGGAGGATACGAAACTTGTTGAGGTTAAGGGTAGATTGATTCGTCATCTTTCTAAAGGATACAGACAAAGAGTGGGTATTGCAGGCGCTCTTGTAGGATATCCAGAGCTTATTATTCTGGATGAGCCTACAGTTGGATTAGATCCAAAACAAATTATTGAGATCCGTGATTTGATTCGTAAGCTTAGTATGAAACATACTATTATATTAAGTTCTCATATTCTTTCAGAAATTAGTGCTGTATGTGAGAGAATTATTATTATTAATAGAGGTAAAGTGGTTGCAGATGCCACACCTAAACAGCTATCTGTGGAAGCGAACAAGAATCCTGGACTAAAGTTATCTGTAAAAGGATCTTTAGATAAGGTAAAAGGTATTCTTGGTAAGCTCGATACAATTGATTACATAAACGAAGAGGTGCAATCTGGCGAACTCTGTAGCATGATGATATATACCAAAGACAAGTATGATATTCGTGAAGAAGTTTTTGGACTTCTCGCAAAGGAAGGCCTTCCTATCTACGAAATGCAATTGAAAACCTTATCTTTAGAGGACATTTTCCTTAACTTAACACAGGAGAATGATTATTCTTATGAGGAAGATGAGAATGGGAAGGAGGAGAAAAATCATGTTAGCAATATATAGAAAAGAGATACGTTCCTATTTTACTACCATGATCGGCTTTATCTATGCGGCTTTATTCTTGGCAGTTATAGGAATCTATTTCGTAGCGTATAACATACAAAATAGCTTATCTAAATTTGAATATGTGTTAAGGGATATCAGATTTTTATTTATTATTTTGATACCAATACTTACTATGCGTTTAATTGCAGAGGAGAAGAAACAGAAGACAGACCAACTCTTACTAACATCTCCTATCTCTATTTCTAGGATTGTATTAGGAAAATATCTTGCTGCCTATACCATGTATCTATTGCCTCTAGCTGTGACCGCATTATATCCGTTAATTATTGCACAATATGGTGTTATTAATTATGCAACTGCTTATGGTGCATTGTTAGGTTTTGTGTTATTAGGAGCTACCTATATGTCATTAGGATTGTTTGTATCCTCAGTGACAGAAAATCAGGTAATCGCATTAATTGTTACAGCAATTTCACTATTAATCAATCAAATTATGCCAGGAATTACAGGAATGATACCAAGTGATAATAGAACGGCTTGGATCGTGATTGCTGCCTTTATTATTTTGATCTGCTTGGTAGCACAGCTTGCCATGCATAATGTGTTTGTAACCTTTGCCATAGGTATAATAGGAGAGGTTGGGGCGGCTATCATTTATTTCGTAAAACCTTCTCTATATGATGGAATAGTAGCAAAGATTCTTGATGTTTTTTCCATAAGTGCAAAATATGATAATTTTGCAAATGGCATTTTAGATTTTAATGCAGTGCTCTATTTCTTTAGCTTAATTGGAATGTTCCTATTGCTTACTATTCAAGTTATTAAAAAGAAGAGATGGAACTAGGAAAGGAGGAGATTAGATTGGGCGAGAACAAGGAGCAAGAGAAAATCTCTATCGTAATTGATGGAAAAAAATCTGAAAAAAAGAATATAATGCAAGTAAATCATAGAATAAGCGAAGAAAAGAAACCACTTAAAGATAGAATGAAAGAGCAATTTACTAGTAAGAAATTTCGCGGTGGTGCATTTAGTAGTATGTTTATTGTGTTTATTCTAATTACCGTTGTATTGGTGAATATGATTGTAGGTCAATTTGATTTTCAGGTTGATTTCACAGATGAAGGCACTTATACATTGACAGATCAAACAAAAGAAGTGGTAGAGAATATAAAAGATGATGTTACCATCTATTATATTGTAGAAAATGGGAAAGAAGCAAAGCTCTTTAAAAATATTGTAGATAAATATGAGGAATTATCAGACAAGGTAAAGGTTGTCTATAAAGATCCAGTACTTTACCCAGATTTTGCAAAAGAATATACAGGTGAAGGAACAGAGGTAAATAGTAATAGTATTGTAGTAGTTAGTGAAACTACAAAAAGGTACAAATACATTCCATTTAACCAGATGTATGACCTGGACTACTCAAAAGTGTATACAGGTGAAGCAAAGCAACCAGAAACTACTGCAATTGATGTAGAGGGGCAAATATCTGCTGCATTACAAGTGGTAACCACTGAAAATAAGAGCAAGATTTATGTAGTGAATGGCCATGGAGAATCTACCATAAGTGACTACTTAAAGAATGAGTTTGAAAAGCTTGGTGCAGAGACGGAGATTCTTAATATTAGAAGTATCGGTGAATCCGATGAAGATGAAATGGGCGATCTTCCTGACTTAGCAGAAGGAACGACTGGTATTGGGATTCCAGAGGATTGTGATGTTCTATATATTTGTGGACCAAATACAGATTATTCAAAGGCTGAAGTTGAGGCTATCAAAGCGTATATGCAGGGTGGCGGAAAAGTCATTATTATGTTAGATTTTGTTGCTAAAGCAATGACTAATTTTAATAGTTTGTTGGAGTATTACGGACTTAAGGTAATTGAAGGTGTGGTAATGGAAGATAGTACCCACAGCCGAGGTAATATTCCATATATGTCATATGCAGATGTTATTAATCAAAATGATATTACAATTGGAATTAATAATAGTACGAACCCAATTATGATGCCTTATGCTGTAGGCATTCAAAAGGGGCAAGCTAGGGATACTATAACTATAACTGATCTTTTGAGTACTTCAAGTGATGCTTATTGTAAAACGGGTGATCCCTATAACATTACTAATTTTGAGAAAGAAGAAACAGATGTTGTTGGACCATTTGTAGCGGGAGCCCTTGTAACAGATATATATAATGGAGAAATCGGTAAGATGGTAGTATTCTCTTCTGAGTCTGTAACAAGTGATGAGTATGTACAAGATAGAAGTGCTGGTAATGTAACATTACTTAATAACACCATATCCTTCCTAACTGGACAAACAACAGGATTATCCATACCTAAGAGAAGTATGCGAGAGACTTATGTAAATACTACAGATGCCAATACGGTATTCTATACTGTTGTGTTAATTATTGCATTGCCTATTATCCTATTAACTACTGGTTTCCTTATTTGGTATATGCGAAGGAGGAGAGCTTAATGGCAAAGAAGAAAAAGAAAAAATCACAGGCAATAACAATGATTGTTCTCTTTCTTGTCATTATTGCACTTGCTATCGGTTATTTTGTAGCAAAGGGTATTGCAGAAAAGTCCAATAAAAAGGAGAATATTGGTGACATAAAATTGCTTCAAGTTGATACTAGCAAAGCCAAAACCTTGAAGTACTCACTAGGTGAGAAAGAGTATACCCTTGTAAATGAGGATGGTGTTTGGAAGGTAGAGACAGAAAAGGAACGACCTCTAGATCAGGATCTTACTTGGCAGTTGGTAAATCGTTTTTCTGATATGGTGGCTACTCAAGTAGTTTCTGAAAACCAAGATAAGCTTTCCGATGTTGGATTAACAAATCCAGCATTAACAGTCACGATTACATTGGAGGATGGGGCTACCTATTCCTATTCAGCAGGATCTAGTG
>JAEZQN010000028.1 GCA_023441145.1 Bacillota bacterium | reverse complement strand
ATCGAATGGTTTTACCATACACCAGAAGCATCCACCTGCGAACATTGCTAATGAATTTGACATAATGACACCTCCTATGATTTATCTGTTATCTATATTGTACTATATTTTGCGTACGATATCATGTGAAATAATGGTAGTTATAAGTTTAGGGGCCGTAAGTTTGTATATTGATAATCTTGGTTATACAGTTAGTACTATGTGGATAGAATTGAAAAAAGTGATATAATTATCGTAATATACCAAATCTTTTATTTCTTAATGTAGCGTTACCAAAAGGATTGAGTTTTAATATAGTCAAATCCAATCAAGTATAAATATACTACTGGACGTATGCAGAATTTTCTGAAGGGTTAGATGAATTACCATTTGGAGGAGTCATATTTCCTGGCATACCATTAAACTCTGAGATAGAAAGTGTTAATAGTACTCCATCTTTTTCAGTGAATGTGGCAAAATCATTCTCGTGTAAATCAGCTAATGTGATAGATTTTCCATCCTTATCTGTAATCACGGTTTTATCAGAAATACTGTAAGTTTGACTGGTTGTACCACCCTGGACATCGTCAGGAATCTTAGCTCCATCAGGCATCTCTGGCATTTCACCCTTATTAGGCATTTCACCTTTATTAGGCATTTCATCTCTACTAGGCTTTTCGTCACCGTCAGGAATCTTGGCTCCATCAGGCATTTCTGGCATTTCTCCATTTGCAGGCCAGTCAGAGTTTTCGCCTGGATTAAAGTCTGAAGGACCATTGAAGAATCCACCCATTGGACGAATTGTGACTTGGTTGGACGCAGTATCAATACTCTCAATCAAACCCATCTGTGATGCATCATCGGTAGTTGTTTGTGCATTATTGGATTCATTAGATTCATTGGTAGAACTACAACCTGTCATAATAGTTCCAAGGCATAATAACAGGCATAATACCATAGTGAGTGTTCTATTTTTCATCATAGTATCTCCTTTGCTATAGTTTTTTTATAAAAGTATAAACTCAAAATATGTTGAGATTGTGAAATTATAAAGAAAAAAGTATTTAATGATGAAAGTCCAAAATTGTAGGACACATTACTTTTGGAGTAATCTGAATACAACCTAGGATATGAAAGTATTCTTGAAGGATCTTTCCAGAGCTAAAAGGATTATAGTCTACCAGGTAGACATGATTTTAATAAAGAGAGGCGAACTAATGTATATTAAGTCCAGTTTTCGCTATTTATTCTGGTGTATACCTTTTGTTATTGTTAATATTATGCTGTTTTGTACCACCGGTAGTTCTGAGGGGTCGATTAACTTTTTGTAGAATAGGTAAAAGTGAATAATATATTTGATAAAGAGGGTTAGATGGCCCTTTTTTAGTTAGGAGAGTCATGTGGATTGTGAACTATCATATACATTGTTAATTATCTTCTTCTGTCATAAAATATATATTAATAGAAAATAATAGGAAACAACCTTTAGTATTATAAAAAATGATAATTAACTCTAAAAACAGGAAATATAAGAGTCTAATGTATGTAACAACCTAAATAGCTATTTAGAATTTATAAACGAAAGGAGGAATGTATGATGGATGTGTCAATAGCATTCCAAAATGATGTTATGGAGATACCCAGGGAAAATGAGAATACAGAAGCTGAATACATAGAAGAATTATTTCTTTCTTATAGTGATGAGATTCTTCGTTTGTGCTATTTGTACCTTAAGGATTTCCATTTGGCAGAGGATGCTTTGCAAGAGACGTTTATTCGGGCAACCAAGAGCATCTATCAATTTCAAGGGAATTCCAGTGAGAAAACTTGGTTGATTCGAATTGCTATTAATGTATGTAAGACAATGATTCAGTCAAGAAAAAGTCATCCATTGGATATTTCAGCAGACATCTCTTTCTTAACCGTTAATTCAGCAGATGAGATTGAGCAGCTAATTGAAAAAAGTATCGTATCTCAAGCTATTTTGAAATTGGATACTCCATATCGTGAAGTCATTATTCTATATTATTATCAGGGACTTAAACTCAGAGAAATTCCTCAAATAACCGGAGAGAACATGACGACAGTCGCTTATCGACTTCGTAGGGGAAAAAAATTATTGAAGGAGTATCTTGGTGATAAGATGAAAGGAGTGTAAGATGAAACGAAATCATATTAAAAATATAATGAATCAAGAATTGGAAGAAATGAAAACGGACAAGTTACATGGAAAACAAATGATTAGGCAGTGGCAAGCTAGTAACTCGACTAGTGATGTAAACTGTATTCCAATTGAAAAGCATGGGAAAGTACATCGCAAAGTAGCCTATACATTGATGCGTTATGGTTCTTATGTTGCTTGTTTTCTTCTTGTTTTAACCTTTACAACGATGTTTGTTGTATATGCAAAGACAGATTGGGGCATATGGACTTCCCAAATGTTTTCGGGTAAAGATGTAAATGAGGATGGTCAAGAGAACAAAGCATTAGAAGGAAATAAATCTATTACCATAGGAAACTACCAGTTGCAGGTTCAAGAATATACGATGGATCAAAATGGGTTTTTGTATTTACTAGTTACTATAAAAGATGATGCTGGCAATAATGTATCAGACGACCTACCATTATCTCTCTATTGGTCAGATGGTAAGATTCGCCATTCGATTGAACAACAGTCTGTAGTGCAAGCCAGAGACATAAAAGATAGGGAATCAAATACACCTCCTTATGGCTATTCTATTTCTGCAATATGTCCTTCACTAATTAATCCAACCAATACGTTGGTATTTGAGTTAGATGGAGCGAGTGGCGAGGATACTGGAATTTGCGTTACTGAACCTGATAGCTATCAGTACACTGATAACCATACGTTAGTTTCTTTCAGTCCATATGGTTTTCTTATGAAGAATAGTAGTAGATTGTCCCAGATGATGGACCATGCAATAAATCAAAATGTTATTGCTACCTATACCGATGGAACCAAGGATACATTACAAGTATCAAATTATGGTGGAATGAAAGGTAACGATGTATATGATGCCTATTTGCAATTCTCACCAGCCTTTCAATACCAGAACAACATAAATCAGCAGATAGTCTGGGATGAGGAAAACTATAGTAACTTAATTCATTCATTTACCAGTTACAAATTCAATGTGTCACAGTTGCAGGAATTAACCCTTGAGGATGGTACTGTACTATTTAAAAGATAAAAGAATAAGAGATAGTATGAGACGAAAGTATGTGTGGGTATCAGTTATAGTTGTGGTAGAGGTTTTATACACTCTCTCATAGCTCTAGCATTCTCTCTAGTTCTAATAATCCCAGGCCCTTCATAAGGATTTCCACTTCCTTTTTCGTCGCACCATAAGCATCTACATATTTTAGTACATAGGCTAGTAAAGCTCCTAGTTCCTCAGGATTTTTTACTAGTCTTTTAAGTAGTTCAGGTGTGACATTTTCCCATCCCCCAGAAGCTCTTAAGAATAGCACTTCACCTAACAGATTACCAATCAACAACTTATCGGAATCGGATGCAGTAGCCCCAATAAAGTCCGAGAAATAGTGAAGTACCTTTGCGCTACTACTTTCCTCAGCCATAGGGAAATAGGCATTACCGTCCTTGGTACAGATGACGTTGGTATGCCCTTTCTCATCCTTATAATATTCAAAGAAAGAATTCGCACTATGATGCTGTGCGAGTTCTGTTACGTCCGCACCACCATAAACATAAAGCTGCGTGACGCCAGGAAGTTTATATAATAGTGGATGGACAAAATCAGTGCTTAGGCTATAGCTTTTTATCTTGGCAGCATGTTTATTTATTTCGTCGGCATATTTATGAAGAAACTCCCCAGAGAAGCCTTGGCTATCAAAGGAGACTCCTCTGCTTACTTTTGGGGAGAGAATACTGACATACTGTGCCTTATTGCCTCCTTTGGAATGACCTACTACTGTAATGTCCTTTGAGGAAAGCATTTCAATAAATTGTAGTGCTTCCACTTGTGCTTTTGTATCCGTTTGGTACAGTCCCAAGGCATTGTCCTTCCATTCCTCTGGGTCAACGGTACCGTAAAAAGCCACGATCATACTCCCTGGTTCACGTGGGTCCTCAAACCCTAAGGCAAAAGGATGTCCCTGTGTATTTGTGGGCACACTTAAGAGGCGAAGACTTTTTATATTCTCGCGGTCTTTCATATAGCGCAACATAGCTGCTAGTTCAGAACCGCTGCATTCACCGGCATTTACAATATGTTCTCCCTGTGATTCTAACAGGTTAAGGGCATTCTCATCAAAGACTGCAAGATACTCTTCTAGGGAATTGTAGGAACGAATGTCCCGTAACCCAGGGATGATAGAAAGAGTTTTTTTGTTCATATAGGTTAGATTTGCTATCATTAGTAAGTCACTGTCGGTAAGATTCATGTACCCATCCCCTGCAATTAGTTATCTAGTATTACTATATGATGAGAATCTATTTTTGTAGTACATAATATGCTTTGAAATATACCGTTGCTTAATGTCGTAAAACGATATATAATAGCTACTATAATTACATAGAATATTTGCAGACAAAGACGTCTGACTGGAGTATACTCCGTCAGACGTCTTTTTAATGCATAGGAGACAGTTACATATTGTAAGAACAATCAAAAGGAGGGCAAGATATGTTGAAAAAACAGCGACGAGAGGATGCAATAGACAGGGATCAGAAAACTATTTGCAGAGAAGTACATAGACTAGCAGATGGAGATCTGGAGATTGATAAGATGGTGTTAGAAAGTCACCAGTATAACGAATTAGCTTCTGATATGGTGGGCATTGCAGCAGAATTGAGTGAATATGTGAGAGAAATAGCAAGAGTGCTATCCCATTTGTCTGTAGGGGACTTATGCGTCAAGGTGTCAGAGAAAACGGAGTTTAAAGGTGATTTTATGCCCATAAGAAC
>JAEZQN010000312.1 GCA_023441145.1 Bacillota bacterium | reverse complement strand
TAATAACAGATTGCTCTGAAGCACAAATCATACCATTATCAAATGTCTTAGAGTGGATAATAGAGCTTACTGCTAATAGAATATCAGCAGACTCATCTATAATAGCTGGAGTATTACCTGCTCCTACGCCTAAAGCTGGTTTTCCAGAAGAGTAAGCAGATTTAACCATACCTGGACCACCGGTTGCTAGGATAATATCCGCATTTTTCATTACTTCATTTGTCATATCCAGACTAGGAACGTCAATCCATCCAATGATTCCTTTTGGTGCACCAGCTTCTACTGCTGCTTCTAGAACAATCTTTGCAGCAGCAATTGTAGATGCCTTTGCTCTTGGATGAGGACTAATAATGATTCCGTTTCTAGTTTTTAATGCAAGTAATGTCTTAAAAATTGCAGTGGAAGTAGGATTTGTTGTTGGGATAACGGCAGCAATCAAACCAATTGGTTCTGCAATTTTAGTAATACCAAAGGAGGAATCTTGTTCAATTACGCCACAAGTCTTTGTATCCTTGTATGCGTTATAAATGTATTCTGCTGCATAGTGATTTTTAATTACTTTGTCTTCAACAATTCCCATGCCAGTCTCTTGCACTGCCATCTTAGCTAATGGTATTCTTTGTTTATTTGCTGCTAACGCTGCAGCCTTAAATATCTCATCAACCTTATCCTGTGTATATGTGGAAAACAACTGTTGTGCTTCCTTTACCTCATTGATCTTTGCCATTAAGGCTTCTACACTATCGACTAACTGAACTACTTTCTCTTTGTTTGTCATACCATCATCCTCCTAATAGATTTCTCTATAATTATGTAAGTGTTAATAATTTAACAAATATTTCTAGATTTACTTTGTTTCTGATGTTATTGTATGCCAGTAAAAACAAAATGTCAATTCTTAATAATCGCGAGAAATTCAATGTTTTTCCATGATTTTTAGTGATTTTAAGTACTCTTTTTCTCTTCTATTTATAACGTTTCATCTATATTGTTTATTTTTTTATACAATACAAATGAAAACTATACATAATCACTAAAAATGGTGGTCTATATCTGTTTAAGCAACTAAAGAAGATTGTTAAATATTTATTTAAATTTATGTATTTCTTATAACTTGCATAACAAATAAGTCTGTCACATTAAATTATGTCACAGACTTATTATAATTTATTTTTCTATTAAATTTTTACTCTTTATAGCTTTTTGTAAAGCTTCTTGCTCTTCTTCCGCTAGGACTACAAAAGATTCACCATGTAGAATTTCTTTTATATAAGTATAGCAACCTTCTCTACTGCTATGCATGGAGTTAATAATGAACCCATTGTTTTCTTGATCTAGTAAAGCTAATGCAAAGCTTAACTTACCACCCATTTCTTTAAAAGCATCATACTTTACAATACCAATCTTTTGATAAGTAGTCTTTAATATCTCATCTGTAACATTGAAATGAGCCTGATACTTTTTCAAGATTTCTTTTATAGTATCTATTTCCTTAAACTTAATCATTACAGCATCTTCTAAACTCTTACCATCTTGGCCTTCCATGAAACTCTTGTATTTCTTAGTAAGTTTACTTGATTTTACAAATAGGACTATCACCAAAATTAGTAACAGAACTGCTGCTGCAACGGTGCCTATTAGAACATACCCCATATCTATTCCTAGTTGACTAAATACTTTCATTGGTTTCCCTACCTTTTCTTAATTATTTTGTATTTTATCAAATAACTCAATAATTCGTTCTAACTCTTCACTAGAATAATACTCTATCTCTATTTTACCCTTGTTCTTTTGCCTTTTGCGTATACAAACCTTACTTCCTATTATTTTGTTCATTCTCTCTTCTATTTTATTATAAGCAAGTTGCTCTTCCTCTGAAAATTGATACCTATCTGGTTTTTCTTCCTTTGCATCCCCATCTAGTACCTTTTTTACTAATTTTTCAGTTTCCCTAACACTTAACTTCTCATCAAAAATATACGTGGCAAGATTATATTGTTGATCAATATCTTCAATGGCAAGTAGCGCTCTAGCATGTCCACTAGAAATCATGTCGTCAATAACCATTTGCTGAACCTTCTCTCCAAGCTTAAGAAGACGCATAGAATTCGCTATAGCAGCTCGACTTTTGGATACTCTTTCTGCCAATTCATCCTGTTTTAGTTTGAAATCAGCAATGAGTTTTTGATATGCTAATGCTTCTTCAATAGCATTCAAATCTTCCCTCTGAATATTCTCTATTAATGCAATTTCCATTACCTCTTGCGGCGTATACTCTTTTATAATAACAGGTATCTTTTTAAGTCCAGCCATTTTAGCAGCTCTCCACCGTCTTTCACCTGCAATAATCTGATAGTATTCACCCTTTTTTTGCACTATAAGAGGTTGTATAACACCAAACTGTTTAATGGACTCGGACAAGTCAACTAAGCTATCTTCATTAAACGCTTTTCTTGGTTGTCCTTTATTAGGCTCAACCTTGTTTATAGCAATCAATGTTTCCTGACTGCTTTCTTTGTTAGTTTCTGCTTGATCCTTCTTCTCTTGAATGATATCTGGTATCATTGAGTCTAGACCTTTTCCTAACCCCTTACCTAATCCTTTTCCTATTGCCATTTTTAATTCCCTCTTTCAATTACTTCTCTTGCCAAAGCCCTATATCCTTCTGCTCCTGCTGACTTGCTATCATATGATGTTATAGGTAGTCCATGACTTGGTGCTTCTGCTAGTCTTACATTTCTAGGTATTATTGTTTTATAAATATTTTGTTTCAAGTTCTGCTTAACATTTTCTACCACCTGAAGTGATAAATTTGTTCTTGCGTCAAACATAGTAAATACAACACCCTCTATATCAAGGTTTGGATTCAACCTTTTTTTCACTAAATTGATGGTGTGTATTAATTGTGATAATCCCTCTAAAGCATAGTACTCACACTGAATCGGAACCAGTACTGTATCTGCTGTGGTCATTGCATTTACTGTTAGAGTGTTTAAGGATGGTGGACAATCAATTATGATAAAATCATAATCATCTCGAATAATATCTACATACTTCTTTAGTATATATTCCTTTTCATCTATTCCTATCAATTCAATCTCAGCTCCAGCCAGTTCAACATTAGACGGTAAAACTGATAGATTGTCCAATACATTGCATTGAATACTTTCGTATAAGGTTGCATCCCCTATAAGCAATTCGTATACCGTACTTTTTAAAGCATTTTTGTCAATACCTAATCCACTAGAGGTGTTGCCCTGGGGATCGATATCGATTGTGAGTACTTTTTTCCCTGCTTCTGCTAACGCAGCTGACAGATTAATAGCTGTAGTTGTCTTTCCTACTCCGCCCTTCTGATTGGCAATTGCTATTATTCTTCCCATACTATCACCTATATTCCCTTTGGTTTTTATCAATTCTTTTACATACCACTATATTATATCATTAACCTTTTTACTTAGCTATAGCAGATTTATGAAAATCTTATATTTTGTAAATGTTTCACGTGAAACACTTATGTTTTATACAAAGCAAGAATTTTATCTGCAAATTATTCTACGACGATTAATATCATATTGATGACTGCTTATCATAATTGTGCAATTGTAAGTTTCTAATATTGAAAACTTAAACTTATACATGCTCTAGCTAATTACTTCTAAAGTGATATAAGAGAAGGAGAATGTTTCACGTGAAACATTCTCCTTCTCCTAAATACAAACATAGTTATTCTTTATTGCATAAATTGCAGCCTGAGTTCGATCTGATACATTAATCTTTCGGAATATATTAGACGCATGATTTTTTACAGTCTTTTCACTTATACCTAACTTATAAGCAATCTCTTTGTTATATAATCCTTGGCTCATTAATATTAGAACTTCGATTTCTCTGTTGGTTAAAATATCACTGTCCTCTAAATTATAAATTTTACTAGTATCTGAGAAGTAATAAGATAATAAACTAGGATCAATATATTGATCTCCTTGCAGTACAACTTGAATTGCTTGTTTTAAGATTTCACTACTAGAGTCTTTCAATACATATCCATTAGCTCCAAGATTCATTGCCTTATTCATGTATTCAGGTTCATTATGTATAGTAAGCATGATAACTTTAATATTGGGATTAAGACTATTAATACGATCTAAAAGTTTTAGTCCATTAATATCTGGCATGTTTATGTCCAATAATAATATATTGGCATCCATGTCTTTCACTAGACACAAGCATTCTTGCCCGCTATTCGCCTCGGCTACAATACTAATAGTTTCGTCAAGTTCCAGTAGCTGCTTAATTCCATCACGTACCATCCAATGATCATCAGCAATTATAATTTTAATATTATCCATTGTTCTCCTCCTTGTTTAACAATAGGGGTATACAGACTTTAATCAATGTACCATCCTTAGTATAATTTATCTCCAATACTCCCCCAAGTAAATTTACTCTTTCTCTCATCATAGTTAATCCGTAACCATTATTTATATTCTGATCAAATATACTATCACAGTAAGGGTTGCAATCTTTATTAAGTAGATTATGTTCTATGCAAAAGCCAACGCCATCATCTTGAATTTCTAAATATAAATAATCTTCCGTATATGTAACAGATATACACGCTTTAGTACCTTTAGAGTGTTTAATAATATTATTACAAGACTCCTGTACAACTCGATATAGAGATAGATTTACAATTGGACAACACTGAACTTCCGTTCCTTCCACCTTTAAAGAGAATTTTATATTTGTATCTCTATTTAATAGAATTAGATAACGCT
>JAEZQN010000291.1 GCA_023441145.1 Bacillota bacterium | reverse complement strand
GATATTACACCTTATAGTTTTAATATGCAATAGAAAAAAGAAAATAATACATACATTTTAAATTGCCAATAAAATTTTTTATGTGTTATAATGACTTGGATTATAGTTGATAGATTACCAAAATTAGAAATGGGAATCCTATAGACAAGGAGGCAACAATGGACATTAGTGTTGGCGATATTGTAAAACTGAAAAAGCAGCATCCATGCGGAAGCTTTGAATGGGAAGTTCTGCGAGTAGGGATGGATTTTCGATTGAAGTGTCTAGGCTGTGGACATCAGATTATGCTTCCACGCAAACAGGTGGAGAAAAATATTAAAAAAATCCGAAAACCAGGGGATGAATAACTTTATGCTTGAAATGTTGCAATTTATATGTTAATATAATGAATTGTGATATGTTATACAAATTCCTTGCTCTTAGCGAGACTAAGGGCCAGAGACCAAAAGGAGGTGCACAACAACTATGAACAAATATGAATTAGCCTTAGTTGTAAATGCGAAAATCGAAGATGAAGCAAGAACTGCTACTGTTGAGAAAGTAAAAGAGTATATCACTCGTTTTGGCGGTACAGTAACTAACGTTGATGAATGGGGTAAGAAGAGATTAGCTTACGAAGTTCAGAAGATGAAAGAAGGCTTCTACTACTTCATCCAATTCGAGTCTGCATCCACATGTCCAGCCGAACTTGAAGACAGAGTTCGTATTATGGATAACGTGATCAGATATTTATGCATTCGACAAGACGCATAATAAGGAGGGGATTCCCAGATGAATAAAGTAATCTTAATGGGAAGATTAACAAGAGATCCAGAAGTTAGATATTCTCAAGGGGAAAGTGCTACAGCTGTTGCACGTTTTAGTTTAGCTGTTGACCGTAGATTTAAACGCCAAGGAGAGCAGGATACAGATTTTATTAACTGTGTTGCTTTTGGTAAGACTGGTGAGTTTGCAGAGAAGTATTTGCACCAAGGTACGAAGGTAGTAGCTTGTGGCAGAATTCAGACAGGCAGTTACACTAATAAAGAAGGTCAGAAAGTCTACACAACTGATGTTGTAGTAGAAGAGCTTGAGTTTGCAGAAAGCAAAGCAGCCAGCGAAAACAGAGGCGGTGGAATGGATTTAGGCTTCCAACCAACTTCTAGACCAGCTCCAAGCCAAGCGGCGGGAGATGGATTCATGGATATTCCTGACGGTATTGATGAAGAGTTACCATTTAATTAGCATTTAAAATAAGGATAGAGGAGGTCATATTGTTATGCCATACAATAAAACTGATAGAAACGATTCTCCTATGAAAAGAAGAGGCGGACGCAGACGTAAAAAAGTTTGTGTATTCTGCGTAGATAAGAATCATACAGGAATCGATTACAAAGATATTAACAAATTAAAAAGATATGTATCTGAAAGAGGTAAGATTCTTCCTAGAAGAATCACTGGTAACTGTGCTAAGCATCAGAGAGCTTTAACAGTTGCTGTTAAGAGAGCACGTCACATCGCTCTTATGCCTTACACTTTAGATTAATTAGAGAGGGTTCAATCCAAAAGGATTGGACCTTTTTGTGTAGACAACGAGCTAAGCACGCAGTGCTATACACAAAGTGGCTGCGCACAGATGTTTACATCTGTGTGTAGTTTCTTTGTGTATAGGCAAATACGTAGTATTTGGCGAGTGTCCATCACCGAATGACGTATGTCATGAGGTGTAGAAAGCAAGCAAAACTCTTTGTTCTCTTAACAACGAGCCAAGCAAGCAAAGCATAATTTTACTGCAGTTATTGTATTTTAAAATATAATGTGCTAATATAGTATATTGATTAAACTAAAAGGAGATGCTTATGGAGAAAGACGTGTATATTAAGTTGCAAAATGGTAGTGATGTCCGTGGAATTGCGATTACAAGTGGTTCAGAGATACAGAACTTGACCCCAGAAATTGTGAAAAATATTAGTGCAGCCTTTGCAAGCTTTGTATCAAATAAATACAACCTTCCTTGTAGTGATGTTAAGATTGGCGTTGGCCATGATTCAAGATTGTCAGCAGAGAGCTTAAAGAATGGCGTAATACAGGGTGTTCAAAGTAGAGATAGTATCTGTCTAGATTGTGGACTGGTTTCTACTCCATCTATGTTTATGTCTACCATTCTAGAAGCTTGTGCGTTTCATGGCGCAATTATGATTACAGCCAGTCATCTTCCGTTTAACCGAAATGGTCTTAAGTTTTTTACTAAAGAAGGTGGATTAGAGAGCAAGGATATAAAAGCTATTCTAGAAATGGCTTCTAATATGGAGGATAATGGAGTAGAGACTTCCTATCCATCCGTAGAGCAATTTGATTTGATTCATTATTATGCAGAGCATATTAAGAACATAATTAAAAAAGAGGTTCAAGCGGAGGATTATGAATATCCGCTTAAGGGTTTACATATTGTAGTGGATGCTGGTAATGGGGCTTGTGGTTTCTTTACAAGAGAGATTCTAGAGCCATTAGGTGCAGATACCTCAGGGAGTGTATTTCTCAGTCCAGATGGGTCTTTTCCAAACCATATTCCAAATCCAGAGAATGAGGAAGCTATGGCTGCTATTCAGAAGGCAACCCTGGAAAGCAAGGCAGATCTAGGGGTTATCTTTGACTGTGATGGAGATCGTGCTGCAGTTGTAATGAACGATGGACAGGAAGTAAACCGTAATGCGTTAATTGCTTTAATGGCTGCTATTGTAGCAGAACAGTATCCTAATACCACAGTCGTTACGGATTCCGTTACATCTGATTACTTAACCGATTTCTTAGAAAACACATTACATATGAAACATTTACGTTTTAAAAGAGGTTATAAGAATGTAATTAATGAATCCATTCGATTAAATAATATAGGGGAAGAAAGCCATCTAGCAATTGAGACTTCTGGTCACGGAGCCTTAAAGGAAAACCATTTCTCAGATGATGGAGCCTATATGTCTGTGAAGATCATATGTAAAATGGCAAAGTTAAAAAGAGAGAATAAGGATTTACAGAGTCTGATTGCAAAATTACAGTATCCAAAGGAGTCTGTAGAACGAAGATTGTCTATCCAGATAGAGGAGTTCAAAACATATGGAAAGCAAGTGCTGAAGGATTTTATTGGTTTTGCAGAACAGCAACCAACCTTCCATATCGTGAAAGATAACTATGAAGGAGTTCGTGTATCTTTTCATGATGAGGAGGTAAGCGGCTGGATTTTAGTGCGTATGTCCTTACATGATCCAATCATTCCAATCAATATCGAAGCCAATGAAGATGGTGGAGTAGAGGTAATCTTAAATCGAGTAAAACCTTTCTTTGCCACCTATGATAAATTAAGCAGTCTATAAGATTTGGCTATGTGATAACTCTTGCCATCTGGCACCAGTTACCTAATATACATAACAAAAAAGAAAGAAAAGAGGTAATACGATTATGCCATTAGTAACAACTACGGAAATGTTTAAAAAAGCCTACAGTGGCGGGTATGCAGTAGGAGCATTTAATGTTAACAACATGGAGATCATTCACGCAATCACAGAAGCTGCTGAGGAAGAAAAATCTCCTGTAATTCTACAGGTCTCTGCGGGAGCAAGAAAGTATGCAAAGCATAACTATTTAATGAAATTAATAGAGGCGGCAGCCCTTGAGGTAGACATTCCTATGGCTCTTCACTTAGATCACGGTGCTGATTTTGAGATCTGTAAGGCTTGTATCGATGGAGGTTTTACCTCTGTTATGATTGATGGTTCTAAGTACAGCTTTGAAGATAACATTGCATTAACGAAGAAGGTAGTAGAATATGCCCATGCTCATGGAGTTGTAGTAGAGGGTGAATTAGGAAAGCTAGCAGGTATTGAAGATGATGTGAATGTATCTGAAGAGGATTCAAGCTATACTCAACCTGATGAGGTAGAGGAGTTTGTTACCAGAACTGGCGTTGACTCTCTTGCTATTGCCATCGGAACAAGTCATGGGGCATTTAAGTTCAAACCAGGCCAGAACCCACAGCTTCGCTTTGACATCTTAGCAGACATCGAGAAACGTCTTCCTAATTTTCCAATCGTTCTACATGGTTCCTCTTCTGTAAATCAAGAGTATGTGGAACTGATTCGTAAATACAATGGAGTACTGGATAATGCTATTGGTATCCCTGAGGATATGTTAAGACAAGCTGCTAAGTCAGCTGTTTGTAAGATTAACATCGATTCTGATCTTCGCCTTGCTATGACTGCAGGAGTTCGCCAAGATATCATAACACATCCTGAGCATTTTGATCCAAGAGAGTATTTGTCAGTAGGTAGAGATTATGTAAAACAGTTAGTACAGCATAAGATTAAAACAGTATTAGGTTCTTCAGGAAAAGCTTAAGGAGAGTAAGAACGAAGAAAACTACAAATTGAAAGGCTCTCATAACGTAGACGTTCGGTCTACTTATGAGGGCCTTTCTTTGCTTTGAGGCTTTGTATTAGTATGGACTTACAGTAGTTGCGACAATCTATACAGAGGCTATCTGACCGTAATGGAGGCCTCCTATTACGTTTTGTAAGAAGTCAGTCATATTTAACCATTCCCCTTGACCAATCTGTAATTTGAATGTTACAGGGTAATTTTGTGGAATAAGGTTGTCATTCTTGCATAGAACTGGAAAATAAAGCAGCTGTTCTTTTACGTACCTTTACTATGTATTTGAAGACTATGTTTAAACTTATATACATTACTGTTACTACATTGGAACTGTTGCATAAAAGATTTGATTTCTTTAATTTGGTTGTTAGCTGCCATAAGCATCTACTATTTTATACTAGCCACATTGTAAGTCCAGGTGTTTTTTGCTGGGGCATATGATTTTAAGCAGAAATAGTTTTTCGTTCTTCCAATTTGACATCCTAGCATTATACGTATAAAGCTTAGAGCCTTTACTATCATAAAAAGTGTAATTCACGGTCCTACTTTGTAAAGCTCGAGGAAGCTTATTCTTGGCAAAGAAGGAGATACTAACCCAGTTATTGGACGTCCCTTTGTGTTCAAATTCTTTTATGATTTATTGAAGTTCATTAAGGTGCTTTTTTCTTTTCTATAACATATTATCGTCCCATTCTGCTGGTCATATAATTCTACAGATATTTTATATGCTGAAACAATTTTTCACACACTATATTTAAATACAATAAATGTTTTAAAACATTTTACATTAATATATGGTAATTTATTGAAAATATCACTGAGTTATGGTATGATTATTCTTGTTGATAATAATTATTATGGAGGGAAAAAATGAAAAAGAGATTGTTATCATTACTATTAACTGTTTTAATGGTAAGTATGACATGTATACATGCATTAGGTAGTACGGTAGTAGACAGGGATGGAAAACCAGTAAGCACTGTTGTTCCAACGCCTGAAGGTGTTGTTAGTAACTTCGCATACACTCAAGGTGATTTAATAGGAACCAATGGAAGTACTCAATACTATGGTGTGGTGATCCCTATTACAGTGACTAGTGGTGGTTTGTTAGATGTAGCTATAGCATTGAATTCAACAGATACGGCAAAGAACTTGCAGGCAGAGTTATATACAGATGCTGCTTGTACCACAGTGTATAAGCAAGATTACAGTACCTTATGGTTATCTTTAGATAATTATGATGGATGGAAACCAGATGATGACAGTGTTAATATCGCAGCCGGTACCTATTATTTAAAGATTTATTCGCAACAATATGTTTATGGAAGTAATCTAGCAGAGGTGTTTCAGAATGTTGGTTCAGTAGGGATTACTTTTACCAGCAGTGGTGATAGGACATTAACCTCTGGTTCCTCAACTACAATAGCAAGTTCTGAGGTTGGTACATATCTTAAGATTGTCGTATCTAAGAGTGGATATCTACACATAGCAGGTAATCAAAATACAACCTTAAAATTGTGTAATAGTAAAAAAGTAGCATATTCTAATGGAGATGGAAATCTTTCTTCCTACAATAAATATGTTAATATGTTTCCTGTAAATGCAGGAACCTATTATCTTTGGTGTAAAAGCTATAGTGAGGTCTTCAACATAGCTTATCAATTTAAATCAGAGACCACGTTGAAGGCAGGTTCGGCCTTTACTATTTCTCCTGCAAATGTAAAGCAAAACTTTTATGTAAAGATTAAGCCAAGTAAATCTGGATATATTACGTTTACAACAAACTCAAAATTAAGTGGAAATATTACACTCTGTGATGGTAAGAAGAAAGCGTTATCTAAAGAATGTTACATATATGGAGGTTCTAAGTATAATAGTAAAGTAGCCTTTGCTGTAAAGAAGAACACAACGTATTATATAAGAGTAAGAAGTTATGAGTACGCATTCACTACAAAGTACTCTTTTAAGGAAGTAAAAGAAATAAGTGGCTCCAGTGTGAAAAAGGCAGTCTCCTTAACGAAAGGCAAGACGTTATCAGGGTTAATTTTGCCAGGTGATAACACTAAGGACTATTATAAAGTTAAACTGACAAAGGCACAGGTTGTTAAATTGTTAGTGAAAGGTAATATCTCATCAGGACAATTAAAAATTAAGATCTATTCAGATAGTAAATTAAAAAAAGAGATAGGATCCTCTTCATTATATGATTATGGTGGTTCCACTAAGCTACAGTCGGTAAATTATAGTAATAAACATAAACTTAGTAAAGGCACTTATTATATAGTGATACAACGTAGTGATAAGTACTCAAATGGCAACTATTCCATACAGTGGCAGAAATAAAGAAGTAATATAACATAAAAAAGCCAGTCTGATAAATCTTCTCAGACTGGCTTTTTTGTCGTGCATATGCAATATTCATAATCAATAAAATCTGGGCAGATTTCTACCTATATGGATTCTATATTGCCATATGATTGGTCTTCTACTATACTATAGAAATTTCATGTACTATTTTTCTCTTGTTAGGGCGAGCATAAATGTAATCATAGTAAGTATATTCTTGTTGTACTTCTTTACCATTCTTATCATAGAAGTAGACATAAGCAGAATTGTACTCTTCATTATTCTGTAAGTTAAAGCTATAGTCTAGTGGTGTGAAGCTGTTATAGGTAATAGAGCTTCAAGTAACCTTAACATTGATTACTTTTTCCATCCATCATCATATGCAAAGGTAATGGTATCACTCCCTTCAAACTTATCAGTTACTTTCATTGTTAAGGTATCTCTTACAAAGAAGAACGTTGGTGAGATTTCACAATCTACATAGCCCTTGCCTACACTATATGTTATTTCCTCATCAACTTTGGTATTATAACTTACAGTTTGACCTAGCTTCACATTATTTGTAACTGGACAGTTGATAAGTGTCTTATTTATTACGGGAACTGTACAGCTTAGAGTTCAATCACTTAAGGTAGCAGAAATGACTGCAGAGATATTCTTTTTGGCTGTAACATTGCTAGTCTTTTTATTGACTGTGGTAATTGAGGTTTTACTAGATTTGAAGGTGGTTTTGGTCTTTTTAGGTAAACTGGTTACTTTAAGTATAGGCTTTTCCTTTTATCATTTCAACGTTATTAGAATTTATTTTGTAGGGTAATACAGTAGTCTTATAGCTATAGCTTTTCTTTCCAGTTTTTGCAGTAATAACATAGATAACTGTTTCTTTACCAGAAACTACACCATTTTACAGTAGTAATACTTTTTTAGAGGTAGACCATGTAACAGTGGTCTTAGTACCTGTAACCTGTAATTTGTAGGTACCTCCTTTTGGTAAGTTTACCTTCGTTACGTTAATCTTCGTAGCGATTGCTGCAACACTTGTGTTTTCAATCAGCATAGTACTAAGTGAGGCTACGGTACCAAATAGAAAATTAACTGCAAGTGTATCAATAAATCAACTAAGTTTTAGATAGATTCTCATGTTATTCTCGAATATTGTATTTTTTTCGTTGTACTAAGCGTTATGTAGGCTTAATTATTAGTGTATTAATATATATTATCATTAGGAACAATAGCTATCACAACTAATAAAGTTTTATAATGTAAATACATGGTATTCTATTAATAAGTATACAATTTATTAATAGTGCTTACTAACCACTTAAATTCTTCTTTTCTATCATAGGGAAAAATGATATAATATTCTATAGTCCGTTAAGATGTGCATGTATTACCATATAGAATACAGGAGATGTAAGGATGAAACCAAAAGCAAAATTAACCGGTTCACTGAAGGCATACCTAAGGTGGCCCGTTTATTTATCACTAATTGTAATCAGTATGACAATCAGCATCTTTATGGTGAATACAGATGCCGGTATTATTATGTCTATTTATGCAGGACTTTATTTGATATTGTCGTTAGTGATATGTTTTACAAAAAGGTCAACTATCTTACGGGAAGTAGTACAATACTCCGCTAATTATAATAGCATTCAGAATAAACTATTAAAGCAGCTAGTGCTTCCATATGGTGTCTTAGACCAGGAAGGACACTTGCTATGGGCTAATGATGAGTTTAGAGATATTATTCAAGATGAGAAGGCTGCAAGAAAAAGCATTACTAATGTCTTTCCTGAGATATACCGTGATATTTTCCCGACTACAGAGATGGATGTAGAGAAGCATATCTCTTTAAATGGAAAAGATTACAAAGCTATTATTCGGAGTATCGAAGCAGGAGTTTTTGAAGGATCTGATATAAACATGGAGAGAAGTATTATGTTTGGATCAGGAGTAGATACTCTATATACCATTTACTTAATGGACGAGACTTTAGTAAAGACTTATATTAAAGAAAATCAGGAACAAAGGCTAGTAGTAGGACTTCTTTATATAGATAATTATGAAGAGGCACTTGAGAGTATTGATGAGGTTAGACGTTCCCTCTTAATTGCCCTAGTTGACAGAAAGATTAATAAGCATATGCAGGGCATAGATGCCATTATTAAGAAGCTAGAGAAGGATAAGTATATTGTAATCTTCAAACAAAAATATCTTCCTCAGCTACAGAATAGTCGATTCTCCCTTTTGGATGAGGTGAGAGGAGTAAATATCGGTAATGATATGGCAGTCACCTTAAGTATGGGACTAGGTGTAAATGCAGATACTTATGTGAAGGGTTATGAGAATGCCCGTGCAGCCATTGACCTTGCTTTAGGACGTGGCGGAGATCAAGTAGTTGTAAAAGAGGGAGATAAGATTCAGTATTATGGTGGCAAGAGCATGCAGGTAGAGAAGAATACCCGTGTTAAGGCCCGAGTAAAAGCCCATGCTTTGAGAGAATTAATTGAAGGTAAGGACAATGTTGTTATTATGGGGCATGCCATTGGGGATGTGGATTCCTTTGGTGCAGCCATTGGTGTTTATCGTGTGGCAAAAACCTTGAATAAACGTGCTTATATTGTAATCAATGAGATTACTAAGAGTGTAAGACCAATTATTTCTAGATTTATGAATAATCCAGAGTATGAGGAGGATATGTTTCTTAACAGTACGAGAGCCATGGAGGTTACAAATGAAAATACTCTTTTGGTAATCGTAGATGTAAATCGTCCAACTTATACAGAGTGTCCTGAACTATTAAATATGACTAGGACAATTGTAGTGCTTGACCACCATCGCCAGACTGGTGAAGTGGTGCAGAATGCCGTATTATCCTATATAGAGCCATATGCTTCCTCTACTTGTGAGATGGTAGCAGAGATTCTTCAGTATACCGATGATAATCTAAGGGTTAAGCCTTTAGAAGCAGATGCCATGTACTCTGGTATGGTAATTGATACGAATAACTTCCTAGTGAAGACAGGTGTTAGAACCTTCGAAGCAGCTGCATACTTAAGAAGAAGTGGAGCAGATGTCACAAGAGTTCGCAAATCCTTCCGTACGGATATGGTGGATTACATTAAGAAGGCCGAAGCGTTAAGTGGAGCAGAGGTGTTCTTAAATCAATATGCCATTGCAGTCAGTGCCAGTGAAGGTGTAGAGAGTCCTACGGTGTTAGGTGCCCAGGTAGCCAACGAGCTTCTTAATATCGTTGGTATTAAGGCAAGTTTTGTATTAACTCATTTTAATAATAAGATTTATATTAGTGCTCGTTCCATTGATGAGATGAACGTACAGATTGTAATGGAACGCTTAGGTGGTGGTGGTCATATGACAGTAGCGGGTGCTCAGCTTGAAAACTGTACCATGGAGCAAGCCAAAGAGAGCATTAAGAAGACACTACAGGATATGATACAGGAAGGAGCAATTTAGAAATGGATGTAATTTTACTACAGGATGTTAAGACATTAGGGAAAAAAGGTGACATAGTAAGTGTTAATGAGGGCTATGCTAGAAACTTTATCATCCCTAAGAAGTTGGGAATAGAAGCAAATAACAAAAATATAAATGACTTAAAGCTACAAAAAGCGAACGAAGAGAAGTTAAAGCAAGAGCAATTGGAACAAGCAAAGGCTTTTGCAGAGAATCTTAAAGATAAAGCAGTAGAAGTTAAACTGAAGGCGGGTAGTGATGGCAGAACCTTTGGATCTGTTTCCACGAAGGAGATATCTGTGGCTGCTAAGGAACAATTAGGACTTGAGATTGATAAAAAGAAAATGCAGTTAAAGGATCCAATTAAGAGCATTGGGACGTATATGGTAACTATAAAGATTCACCCTAAGGTAAATGGTGAGCTTAAGGTGAAAGTAGTAGAAGCATAGACAAGTGAGGAAAGAGTAGGAGATAATCATGGAAGAGGCATTGATTAAAAGGGTTCTTCCCCATAATATTGAGGCAGAGAGATCTGTAATTGGCTCCATGATTATGGATAAGGACGCCATAACAGCCGCCTCTGAATTGTTAATAGGGGAAGATTTTTATCAAAATCAGTATGGCATACTATATGATGCAATGATAGAGCTTTATAATGAAGGTAAGCCAGTAGATTTGGTTACACTTCAGGCTAAGGTGAAGGAAAAGGATATTCCAGAGGAGCTTTGTAGCGTAGAGTTTATTAGAGAACTGGTTAGTGCGGTTCCTACCTCAGCCAATGTAAAGCACTATGCCAATATAGTAAAGGAAAAGGCACTTTTAAGACGGCTGATTAAGATAACAGAGGGTATAGCAAGTGATTGTTATCTGAACAAAGATAAGACAGAAGCCATATTGGAAAGTGCTGAGAAACAAGTATTTGATATTGTTCAGAATCGCTCTACGGGGGATTTTGTTAGTATTAAGGATATTGTCATTCAATCCTTAGAAAGCATTGAGGCAGCTGCTAAGAATAAGGGAAGTGTAACAGGCGTTCCTACCGGGTTTTATGATTTGGATTATAAGACAGCTGGCTTACAACCATCGGATTTAATTATTGTGGCAGCTAGACCTTCTATGGGTAAGACGGCCTTTGTTTTAAATATAGCGGAGCATGTTGCAGTAAAGCAGAAGACCTCCACTGTCATATTTTCGTTGGAAATGAGTAAGGATCAGTTAGTAAAACGTATTATCTCTATGAATTCAAGGGTAGATTCCCAGTCTATTCGTACTGGTGATTTACAGGATGAAGACTGGATGAAGATTGTAGAGTCTGCCAAGGACATTGGAGATTCCAGTCTAATCATTGACGATACACCGGGTATTACGGTACAGGAGCTTAGAAGTAAGTGTCGTAAACTAAAGCTTGAGAACAACCTAGGGCTTATCATTATCGACTACCTGCAGCTGATGTCAGGGGGAAGTCGTAGGGCAGAGTCTAAGCAGCAGGAGATTGCAGAGATCTCTCGTTCCTTAAAGTCCATCGCAAGAGAGGTAAACGCTCCCGTGATTGCCTTATCTCAGTTGAGCCGTGCCGTAGAACAAAGACCAGATAAACGACCTATGATGTCTGATTTACGTGAATCTGGTGCCATTGAGCAGGATGCCGATGTTGTTATGTTCATTTATCGTGATGATTACTATAACAAAGAGTCCAAGGATGCAGGTGTTTCCGAGATTATTATAGGAAAGCAGAGAAATGGTCCTACCGGTACTGTTAAGCTTAGATGGCTTTCTGAGTTCACTAAATTTGCAAATCTTGATCGTAGTTATTACGATCGTCAAGAAGAATAAATGAGAAAAAAGGCTGTACACTGCTTATATTTGCAGAGTACAGCCTTGTTTGTATGCGGAGAGTTTCGCAAGCAAAACTCTTTTTTATTGTGATAGAGTAAATAGGGAATAGAAGTAGGATTTTTTACTCATTAACTCAGTAAAGCTACCACTTTCATTTACCATGCCATCCTTTAATACATAAATCTTATCATATTTTTGTAATAGAGTTTCCTCAAGCTTATGAGTGACAACAATACGTGTAAGTCCTTGCATATCTAGAATAGAGTTAGAGATTTCGAAGGAAGTCTTGGCGTCTAATGAGGCAGTGGCTTCATCTACTAACATAATCGGAGTGTTTCGAAGTAGACAACGAGCAATGGAGATTCTTTGACGTTCTCCACCAGAGAGGCCATTGCCATTTTCCCCACACGGATAGTCCATCCCTCGTTCTGAGAGTAAGGAATCAAGCCCTGCCATATGAATTGCCTCCGTAAGTTTCTTCTCTTCAAATTCTCGAAACATAGTAATGTTGTGAAGTACAGAGTTATTGAAAATAAACACATTTTGTTGAACGATAGATAGTAGATCATATAAGCTATCAGAGGTTATGGAGCGAAGCTCAGCCCTATCATAGAGAATCTCACCGTCATAATTCTCATAGGCTCCTGCCAAAAGATTCAGTAATGTAGATTTACCACTGCCAGAGCTACCAACGATAGCATAGCTCTTACCCGCTTCAAATTGCATATTAATATCTCTTAACACTGGATTATCCTCTTCATATGCAAAGGTTAGGTTCTTAAGCTCAATGCCAGTGTCAAGGCTTGTATGGACCATTGTACCTTCCTTACGAACATTGGAGTTAATGGCAGAGGCCATTTTATCAAGTAGGGTGTTAATGGCTTTTTTACCAGCAAGAATCTGTGGTACAGATGCTATAGGGCCTATCACAAAGTTCACAAGTTGGACAAAGATAATGATCACACCAGCCGTTATCGTATCTCCTGTAGTTACAAGATATGCACCTACAATAAAGACACCAAATTG
>JAEZQN010000240.1 GCA_023441145.1 Bacillota bacterium | reverse complement strand
ATACTATGGCCATTCCTCAGAGGCCAAGCGCTTATTACAAGAGAAGATAAAGAGATTAAATAACAGACCTATAAAACAAATTCGCCTTTTTCTATCCTCCTTAAACATCGGGATGTATCACTATGTGTTAAATCATGAGAAGGTCTCTCTTCATAACTGTTGCTACGATAACGAGGTATTGATTGCCCATTGTACCTTCTTAAACTATTCTTCACTGGGAGATCAAATTCTCGATTCTTATATAACTAGTACAGAATATCTTATTGAAAAGCATAAAAATGAACACATTAAAAAGGCCATCGCTTATATTCATAGACACTTAGGTGATCCTCTTACCCTCACCTCCGTCTGCAAAGCTATCTCTATTAATCACTGTTATTTATGTGATTAATTTAAAAAGGAAGTTGGAATGACCTTTAGTGAATATGTTCTAAAACGACGAATTACCTTAGCAAAAAAATTACTTACAACTACCTCTTTACCAATATCGGGGATTGCAATACAATGCGGCTTTCAACAACCCTCTTACTTTTGCACTTCATTTAAAAAGGTAGAAGGGGTTAGCCCTTCTACCTTTTTAAAAACGAATACTATATAAAATGCTTATCCTATGCTTTTACCTCTTCCTCTTTAATCACAGGCGCCATAATACGAACTAAAGCCTGTACCACTTGATGTTCCTGTAATTTGATTACTTGAATGTTAAGACCTTCTGTAGTTACCTCAACAGTAGCGCCATCCTCTGGAATGCTTTCTAGTGCATCAAAAATCAATCCGTTAAAGGTATCATATTCCTCACAAGGAAGAGGAACACCTAAACACTCTGAGACGTCCTCTAAAGAAGTACTACCATGTATTCTCCAAGTATCTTCATCCATTTTCTCTATCGGTGGTATCTGGCTTTCAGGAGTTTCACTATAACCTAAATCTCCTACTAATTGCTCAACCAAATCATACATCGTAACAATTCCAGTCATTCCACCATATTCATCTAGCACCACAGCCATATTATTATGACTGTGCTTCATATTCCGAAAGAGCACATCTGCCTTAACACTTTCTGGAACAAAATAGGCAGGCTTTACGGCCTTCTCCATCACGGTATCATGAGTCTTATCCTCTAAGCGAAAATAGTCTTTGGCATTTAATATTCCCACTACCTTATCTACGGTCTCCTTACAAACTGGATATAGGGTATGACGACTATCATGGATAATCTTTTCCCATTCCTCCATAGAATCGTCTAACCATAGAAAAGAGATATCTGTTCTGTGTATCGCAATTTCACCAGCCGACAAATCATCAAACTCAAATACATTTTGAATAAACTCTTTTTCCTGATGGTCGATGGTACCTTTTTCACTTCCCACATCTACCATCATGCGAATCTCTTCCTCGCTGACATTTTCCTCTTCTGCATTTGGGTCAATTCCAAACAAACGTAACATACCATTGGTGGATACTGTCAAAAACCATACGATAGGTGCAAATACCTTAGAAATTCCACTAATAAGAGCTGATAAACCAAGTGCTAGGCTTTCCGCCTTTCGCATAGCAATTCTCTTTGGCACCAATTCACCGAATACAAGTGTAAAATACGATAACACGATTGTAATAAACACAACTGCCATTACATCTAGGGTAGACGCTGGAATACTAACCCCTAAATCAACTAACCATTTGACAATTCCATCAGAAAAGTTTTCTGCTGCAAAAGCACTTCCCATAAAACCAGACAGAGTGATGGCTACCTGTATTGTTGCAAGAAAACGTGCTGGCTGGCTAGTGAGCCTTGCAAGTCTAACGGCACGCTTGTCTCCTTTTTCTGCCATCTTTGCTAGTTTATTGTCATTCATTGAAATAATCGCAATCTCTGCACAAGCAAATACTGCATTTAACATTATTAAAAATACCTGTAACAAAATCATAAAAACAATGGAACCTTCCAAAACAAATCCTCCTTAAAATACATCTATACTTTATAAGTTAATTATTATCAAAAAATACGCAAAAAGACACAGCCTATGTACTTATTCTCGTAAGCATAGACTATGTCCATTCTGATCTTCTTTATAATATATCGAAGGAGGTTCTCCGTTCGTACTGTCACTAGTATCCATAGTTAACTTCCCTCACTTTTGAATTAGTGTATTTAGCTCATTATATCTAAGTAGAGAAGAAAGGTCAATAAAGATACTGTTAAGATTCCCTCGTGTCCTCTTTGCCTTGGCAGAACTCATCGATACTTCCTGCAACAATTTTCGCTGCTACTACTGCTTCAATTACGGTTTTTGCACCACTCACAACATCTCCGCAAGCAAATACTCCTTTTTTAGTGGTATGTCCTTTTGCATCTGTCACTAAAAGTCCAAATCTAGTCTCTAATTCTGGACTTGTTGATACAATATTATTTTGAGGAGATTGACTAACGGCAATGATTACATGATCACATGGATAAAATTCCTCTGAATCAGGGATTTCCTCTAACACCGTTTTATTGTCTTCCCTAAGTACCTTCCTGGTGGAGACAAAGACTACACCGTCTTCCCTTATTTCAACGGGACTCTTATACAAGGAGAAGGTAACCCCCTCCTCTTTTGCTTCATGAATCTCCGCCTTTGTGGCAGTCATATCCTCTAGACCTCTTCTATAACAGATCGTAACATCCTTTGAACCATAGTACTTCGCACTTCTGGCGGCATCCATTGCCACATTTCCAGCACCAATGACAACAACCCGTTCTCCAAGCTCATAAGCTTTTGGATTCTTTAGGTAATCAATGGCATATAAAGAATTCCCTAGTGTCTCTCCCTTTATCTGAAGGGTCTTGGGATTCCATACTCCAGTCCCAATGAAAATAGCATCATAGCCGTCATATAACAGCTTATCCAATGTAATGACAGGTCCTACAATGGTATTTGGTTTGATTTGTACATTCAGTTCTCGAAGCTTTGCCTCAAGATTCTTAAGTATACTTCTAGGAAGTCTAAATTCTGGGATTCCATAGCTTAAAACTCCACCTATTCTATCCCTTATCTCAAAGATTGTAATATCATAGCCTTTCTCTGCTAATAGAATGGCTATGGTAATACCTGCAGGACCAGATCCTACAATGGCTATTTTCTTATGATTCCTTTTTGATTTTACCTTCATAGGTTTTTTTAAGTACTCTTCTGAAAGATATCGTTCCATCTCACAGAAGTTCACGGGTTCCCCCTTAATTCCCCGTATACAATAGCCTCTACACTGATCCTCATGGGGACACACAATTGCAGTCACTGCGGACAGAGGATTGTTTTCAAAAAGAATTTGACCTGCTTTATCTAATTCACCCTGTTCAAATAACTTAATAATCTCGGGAATTGGGGTGTCAATAGGACAGTGATTCTGACATTTGGGGTTTTTGCATTTTAGACAGCGAGAGGCTTCATTTTGTAAGTATTCCATAACTAGTTCATCCTGCTTTCTATTATGTTTTTCCATAGTATGATATTCTGTGTTAACTGGGCTAGCCATATTCCACAATATAACACAAGAGCCCTATGTGGTGACATTACTTATGTTACCACATAGAGCTCTCAAATTATACCATCAATTATTTACAAAAAGGATTTTCTGTCTTATAAAGCATTTCTTTTGGCTGATTGAAGCCAATCTCTTCTGCTCCAAGATATTTTAATACCTCAAAAATTGCTTTTCCATAGTGTCCAAATGCAACTGCACCATGATGAGGGAAATTATTCTGGATTAATACGTGACGATAGAATCTGCCCATTTCCTTAATGGCAAATACACCGATTGCACCAAAGGATTTTGTTGCAACAGGAAGTACTTCACCCTCTACTACATATGATTTTAAATGGTTGTCAGAGGTACTCTGTAGACGGAAGAATGTGATGTCTCCAGGTTTGATATCTCCCTCTAAGGTTCCCTGAGTTACTTCCACTGGAAGGTTTCTAGCCATAATCTTCTGATATTTCATCTCACAAGAACCTAACAAACTTGTACAAGTGTTACCACAGTGGAAGCCCATGAAAGTATCCTTATGAGTATAGTCAAAGTTATCTTTGATAGATTCTTCATACATATCTGCTGGTACAGAGTTATTGATATCAAGTAAGGTAACTGCGCTTTCACTAACACAGGTTCCGATGAATTCACTTAATGCACCATAAATATCAACTTCACAGGATACTGGAATTCCGCGACCAGTTAAACGGCTGTTCACATAGCATGGTACGAAACCAAATTGTGTTTGGAATGCAGGCCAGCATTTACCAGCAATTGCAACATACTTGCGATAGCCTTTATGCTCATTTACCCAATCTAATAAGGTTAACTCATATTGTGCTAATTTAGGAAGAATACCAGCTTTCTTATTACCAACTCCGAGCTCTTTCTCCATATCAGCAACAACCTCAGGAATACGAGGATCGTTAGCATGCTTGTTAAATGCTTCATATAAATCTAATTCAGAGTTCTCTTCAATCTCAACACCTAAGTTATATAACTGTTGGATAGGTGCATTACATGCTAAGAAGTTCGTTGGTCTTGGTCCAAAGCTAATAATCTTTAAGTTTTGAATTCCATCTATTGTACGAGCGATTGGTAAAAACTCATTGATCATTTTTGCACATTCCTCAGCAGTTCCTACTGGATACTCTGGGATATATACCTTTACGTTACGAAGCTTTAAGTTGTAGCTTGCATTTAGCATACCACAGTAAGCATCCCCACGACCATCCATTAAGTCATTTTGGCTTTCCTCTGCTGCTGCAACAAACATCTTAGGTCCATCAAAATGTTTTGCAAGTAAAGTTTCAGAAATCTCTGGACCAAAGTTACCAAGATATACACAAAGAGCATTACATCCAGCTTTCTTAATATCTTCTAATGCCTGTACCATATGGATTTCACTCTCTACGATACAGATTGGACATTCATAGATATCCTCCGCATTATAAGTATTCTTATAAGCTTCTACTAATGCCTTTCTACGATTCTCAGCTAAGGATGCTGGGAAACAGTCACGACTTACTGCTACAATACCAACTTTTACTTTTGGAATATTATTCATCTTAAAATCCTCCTATTTTACACAAATGTTTTCGCCTACTAAACCTACAAATGCTGTATCTTTAAGACCTGCCTCTTCATGGGCAATCAGCCATTTGTTCTTTGCTGTAATTAACTTATCTTCTCCGTCTTTATGTATCTCATCTAAAGGAATGTTGGTATCCTTAGGAAATACTACTACACAACGAAAGCCCTTATCCATTGCATTACATGGTGCATGGTGAAGAGTTGTAGCGTAAAGCTCCACCCCACATTTCTTTGGAAGTAAAAATGCTTCTACCTTAGAGGTATCATATGTATAATCTTCTGTAATGTCTTGCTGGCATCCTAATAACAAGATCAATTCCTCGCTGCCACATTGATTTCAGAAGAGCGATGGTATTCTAATGCATTTAACTTGTAGTTATGTCCGTTGCAATAGCCTACCTGAATCCTAAATAATCTTCGGAAATATATGTGCCCGTGCACATGTATATATAGCATACCACATTTTTAGAAAGTATCAATAGATATTTTATTATTTTAATATTATTTTTTGTATGTCTTATTGGAAATTGACTTTTATACACTGCTATGTTACTATATATTACAACCTGTGCCTGAGCACAATACCATTAGATACACTACTTTTTTAAGATAGATAAAGGGGATATTATGGTTACGATAAAAGAAATCGCTGATCTTGCTGGAGTGTCTAGAGGAACCGTAGACCGGGTAATCAACCATCGTGGTAACGTAAATCCAGAGACCGAGAAAAAGATATTGAATATTTTAGAGCTTATGAATTATAAGCCAAATCGTGCAGGTCTTGCTTTGGCGGCCGCTAAGAGAAATTATACCATTGGTGTAGTTTTATTTAGTCAGTCTAACCTATTCTTTGATGACATCGTAGCCGGAATCTATAAGGAGTTAGAAGAGCTTAAACCTTATGGGGTAAATATCATCATTAAGCGCACTGGCTTTAATGCCAAAGAACAGGTCAATGCCATACGAGAGTTAGAACAGGAAAACATTGCGGGGCTAATCTTAGCTCCTTTTGAAGACCCTATGATTCATACAATAATTGAAGAGCTAGAAGTTAAGAATATACCCGTTGTAACAGTAAATACGGATATTGAGAGTAAAAAACGTCTAGCTTACGTAGGTAGTAACTACTACGAAGGGGGACGAACTGCTGCAGGGCTAATGAACCTTATCACCCAGGGAGAGGTAGGTCTTGGTATCGTAACCGGTTCTTCTTTGGTTCTTTGCCATAAGGAACGTATCCGAGGCTTTATGGATACAATTACAAAATCCTACCCTAGAATTCATCTTATTGGAACCGTAGAAAATAATGACGATGAAATTGAAAGCTATAAAATTACCAGTGATTTACTAACTAGACGTCCGGATATCAATGCTCTATTTTTTGCTGGTGCTGGGGTGTACGGTGGATGTAAAGCAGTCTTAGAACAAAAAAAAGGTATCAAAATTATTACTTTTGATACCCTTTCCACTACGATTGAAATGTTAAATCAAAATGTGATCTCTGCTACCATTAGCCAGCAGCCATTTAAACAAGGATATGACGCCTTAGAGATACTCTTTGAATACCTCTTATCCAAAGAGAGACCCGCCCACAAATGCTATTTTGTACCTTCTACTATAATAATA
>JAEZQN010000188.1 GCA_023441145.1 Bacillota bacterium | reverse complement strand
TATGAAGACGGGAAGCTTCGAGTATGTGAAGGGGGCTATTATGCATAATGTTATTTTAGCAGATGAGATTAATCGTACCTCACCAAAGACTCAGGCAAGCTTATTAGAGGCTATGGAAGAGAAGCAGGTAACTGTGGACGGAGTAATCTATCCACTAGAGGAGCCATTTATGGTAATTGCAACTCAAAATCCAGTGGATTTTCTAGGAACCTATAACCTTCCAGAAGCACAGTTAGATCGTTTTTTAATGCGGATTTCTTTAGGATATCCTAATACCAATCAGGAAATCAAGATGGCAGAGAACTACTTAAATCAAAAGAGAATTAGTAGTATAGAAGCTGTTTGTTCTAAGGAAACGGTACAAGGAATGAAGAAGGAAGTAGATCAGGTATTTGTAGACTCTGATATTATCAGCTTTGTCGTAGAGATTACAGAAGCCACAAGAAACGATGAGAACTTAGCTTTGGGAGCTAGTCCAAGGGCAACCTTAGCATTGATTCGTTCTGCACAGTCTAGAGCTTATTTGAGGGAACGGGATTATGTCATTCCAGATGATGTGCTTGAGATGTTAGAACCAGTGCTTTGTCATCGTATGGTTTTATCCATGGAAGCTAAGCTAGCCCGACAAAGTGCAGAAGAAGTAATTCAACATATCTTGCGTAAAATAAAGGTTCCGATTCTTAAAAATGCTAGTGATGAAGATAAGTAGAGGATGATAGTATGAAACGTAATCGCTTTATTTTAGCCCTTCTATTTTTAGCGGCCTATCTATTTGCGGCTAATATAGGAGGAACCATCAGTTACCTAGTTTTGTATTTTGTTTTATTCATACCATTATTGTCTATTTTCTATCTTGGATACGTGTTTGTTCGATTTCGCATTTATCAACATCTTGAGAAGAAGGTCATTGTCAAAGGGGACCATATTGTCTATAAGTTTCATTTGGGCAATGAAGATTTCATTGCGTATACGGATGTTAGAGTTACCTATGCAAAAAAGACCTCTATTGTGGAAGGAATCAGTCCAGAAACCAGCTATAGTCTTCTTCCAGGGGAAGAGATAAAAATGGAGACCACGCTGTGTCCTTTATACAGAGGACAGTATTATGTGGGTATTGACTATGTTATTGTACGAGATTTTTTTCGCCTATTTGAGATGAAGTATTCCAACAAAAGTAAAATAGAAGTATCGGTAATGCCCAGAGTTTTGCATCTAGATAAGCTTGAGATAGGGCCGAGTGAAGAAAGCTTAAAGTCGAATCTTAGAGGGGAAAGTACGAGACAACAGGTCCGTGATAACGAAGTTAGAAAGTATGAGAGTGGAGATTCTATGAAGATGATTCATTGGAAGGCTAGTGCAAGAACTGGTAGTTTACTCTCACTAAAGTATATAGATGAACCAAAGACAGAGGTTATCAGTATTATTGATTTAAGTGAGCAGGATATAGATGAATATGAGAGAATTGTTACAGAGGATAAGATAGTAGAGGCAGTATTAGCAATCCATTATTTTTTTTCTGTTCATACTATTCCTTCCAGGGTGATGTATGGGGATACCAACATAAAAGTAAATACAATACACAACCGACAGGAGTTTGGTCAGTTTTATAACACCTGTAAGAACTTAAGGTTTCATAGCCAGTATACTTGTAATGAACTTTTAGAAAGTGCGATACGAATAGCAAAAGATATCGGGTATCTAATTTTAATTACGGGTAACTTAGATAAAAAGCTTTGCATTAGTTGTAATGAGGTAGTACGTTATGGCATAGATTTGACTATATTATATGTAGGGGATAATAACTTGTCCTTGCAAAAAGAGCTACTAAGTGACCGAATACATTTACATACGATCCATCTTGACGAAGAGGTAGAAGATATTTTGTTAAATGGGAGGGCAAAGTCATGAAAAAAGAAGGCTTATATGATAAGCATGCTTACCAGATTGTCTTAACTCTTCTTCCTACCTTGGCTGGCATGATACTTATATATGATTTATTAAATGTACATTTCAATGAGATTGCTTTAGGAATCTTGATTTTATTATGCATTTTGGTAGTAAGGTTTTTGGATTATTACAAAGCCTACGTTGCGGTAAAAATCACCATCTTATCTTTAGCTCTATTTATTGTGGGAGTGGTGGTATATAATTTGGAGACATTTATTAATCTTAAAAACAAGCTACTATTAGTAGCGGATGGAAGTCTTCATAGTAACGAATTTAGTATACCGGAGATGTTGGTACTTACTCTTATCCTTATCCTACTATGTACCATTCCTCTTTACCTTGTGCAAAAATATAAAATAGTAAGAGTGGTCTTTGCTACTGTTACGTTAATATTTTTGCTATATCAGGCAGTGAATGGGGATGTGCTTCATCTATATGCAATTGCCCTTATTTTAATCTATATTTTTCTTGTATTAGGGGAACTTCTTGTGGCTAGGTATCTTCCTAATGGAAAGAAGGGCAGTAAGCAGATTATGCTTCATTTAGTACCTCTAATGCTTCTGTATCTTGTATTGGTTGCTAATATGCCTGTTTCTAACAAGCCAATCACTCTTCATGAGACTGTGGTTTCTGGCATTGAGAGCACAGTAAGTAGGTGGTACAGTGAGATTCGATACTGGTTGGCTCCCGATCAAGGAGAATATGGCGTAAGTATGATAGGTTATAGTGAGGATGAAGGGTTTGACGGCATCGATGGAAGTGATGATAGTATTAGCTTAAAGGTATATAGTAAGAATCCATTGGGTCAGCCAGTGTATCTTCGAGGTAATTGGAAGAATATATATACAGGACAGAATTGGGAAGAGAAGATGGAGGATACAGACATTTATTCGGGCTACTCTGAGGTTTCTTTGGATTGGACGGAATTATTGTATTCATTGTATCGTTATGATAATTTAGACAGTTTGGAGCAGTTAGTTAGAATAGATAATATGGATGTGCTGTTTAAGGACATAGAGACCAGTTCTATCTTTCTTCCGTTAAAGACTACCAATATTCAAGCTGGAATGTCACTAAATACCAGTACTCCTAATAATCTTAACTATGAAACCTTAAAGCATGAGGGTACGCAGTATAGTTTTTCTACCTTAAAACTAAATTATCAGTCACAGAGATGGAAGGATTTTACCTCTCAAGCACAGAATTATACCTATAGCAGCCTACAAAAGGTAGATATGACAGAATTCCGTAAACGAATCCGAGATTATGGCATAAGAATAGGATTGGATTGTTATTTTAGTGATGAAGATATTTTGTCTAAACGAGCAAGTTACATAAAGGACCAGTTTACAAAGGTACCGGAGGAATTACCTAAGAGGGTAGGAGATCTTACTAAGAAAATTACGGAGGGGTGCAATACTTCATTAGAGAAGTGTGAGGCAATAAAGTCTTATCTAAAGACCTATCAATATACATTAAAGCCTAAGAAGATCAAAGAGGGAACGGACTTGGTAGATTCTTTTCTATTTGATACAAGGGAAGGTTATTGTACCTATTTTGCAAGTGCTATGGCAGTTATGGTAAGGACCTTAGGAATTCCTTCTAGGTTTGCCCAAGGGTTCGTTGTAAGTACAGGGTTGAATCCTAACAGTAAGTATGAGGTGAAATCTTCTAGCGCCCATGCATGGGTGGAGGTATATATAGAGGGCATCGGATGGTTGAACTTTGATCCAACTCCTTCCTCAGAGGTTGGAATCGCTGAAAGCTACAACTGGGATGATAGTGAACTTGTAGTTTCTCAAAATGACAAACAGGAGACAGATGGAGTAAAAATTGATAATGAAGCCCTTCAAGCATATTACGATAGCCTAATAAAAGACAAAGAGGAAAAGAAGGAAGAAGAGGCTAAAAGCTATAAACTTCTTGAGACGGTAGTAATTTTTCTAATTGGTATAGCAATGTTTGGCTTACTAATAGGAATTGCCTATGTGGTCATTATAATTCTACTTAATCGACGGAGAATAAGGAAGAAATGTTCAAATGATTCCTTGTATGTCACAATGGCGCAGATATTTTTCTTACTAGAAGCCTTAGAAATTCCAATTGAGGATACGGAAACAATTCATCAGTATTTTGTTAGAATCAAGAAGGAATGGAATAATCAAAGGATGTTCCATAAAGAATTAGATGAAATACAAAATATATATTCTTCAGTACGATATTCAAATCGAGTGGTACAAGGAGAGGAGTTACATAAGGTAATAGACTTTAGAAAGGACTTGCTTAATAAATATAAACAGAATAGAAGTCGTTTTAACTATTTTATACTATGGCTCAAATTCTCCATGTATACCTTCAAATAGGAGCAGAATGAAACAGGTAGTAAAAGCATAATAAGCTTTTACTACCTGTTTTTGAATGCTATTGTACGGAAGCATAGTCTGCCTCGGTGAAGCGATGGTAATAAGCTCCCATCTCGCCGATATTGAAACAGTAAATGAATTCATCTATACTTTTGTCCTTATAATAGAGTACATAGTCAAATTCAGCATCCGGTGTTTTTTGGCATACAACATCAGGAGATTGTTTTTTAAATACAGTAAGAATATCTTCAATGGTACAGTCTTTCTTTTGGGTGGTGTCTATTAAATCCTTTAGAAAGGTGTTGTCCCCATAGGTATCAAAGATATATTTTGTTCCTTCCTCTGGAACAAAAAAGCAATATCGATCCTCCTGTCTCGTTATCGCAACAGGACCAAGGGTGCTTAAAACCTGTTTCTCAAATACTTTCATTAGTACGTCCATCTCTTTGGCTGAGGGTATATATACGCCAAGTAGTGCTTCTAGGGAAGCAAGGTTATAATAAATCTGGATACTGGATTTTTCGTATCCAATCTTTACCTGACCTTCATGAATGGTATCCATAATGTTTTTCTTAAGGTGTTTGAAGTCTGGTGTCAATCTATCACATCCTCTCAGCATTTACCATTTGTAGATATCACTATACACTCTATCTCTTCCTTATGTCAAATAGATTATTTGCTACTTAGATATGAAACAGCTGATAAGGCTGCAATATTCCCTTCTCCTGCAGCCTTTATATACTGATAAGGAGTTCCAACGATATCCCCAGCGGCAAAGCAGCCTGGTAGATTCGTAGTCATGGTTCGATCCACTTTAATGTGATTTCCATCCATTTCAAGCCCCATTAAAAGCTGGCTAGGAGGAGTGCTTTCTCTTAAGAGAAAGATGCCATCTGTTTGAATGGTTTGGGTTTTTAGTTCTAATGCTTGTACATTTTCATTTCCTTTGATAGCAACAGGTGTATCTTTTATGACCTCAATAGGATCAGGTAAGGATACCTCTTCTTTATACATTGGTACATAATAGACCTTTTGTGCAAGGGATGCAACATATTCTGCTTCTTCCTCATCCTTTTTACTATAGGCAACGATAGTTACAGTTTTTCCTCTATAAAGAGGTGCATCACAGGTAGCACAGTAGCCTACCCCCTTACCTAGATACGCTTCCTCCCCAGGTAATGGTTTACCAAAGTTAACGCCCATGGCAAGTATTACAGATTTGGCTTCATACATTCTATCTTCTGTACCAGCCTTAGATAGAATGGAGAAATAGTCCCCCATAGGCATAATCATTGTGACCTTTTCTTCTAAGATAGAGATATCCATGTCAGTTAAGTGTTTTTCAAACTGGTTTTTTAAATCAACTCCACTGATATTAGAAAAACCGAGGTAATTATTAATGCGGCTAGCTTTAATTAGTTTGTTGCTAAAATCCTTATTTCCAAATAAGAGAAAAGATTTATTGCGAATACGAGCATTGAGGGCAGCAGAGGCACCTGCTACACCAGAGCCAATAATAGCAATATCATAGCGCTCATTCATGTTTATTTTTCCTTTCTAGATGGGAATCCTATAAGTACCTATAGTACTTCATTATTCCCTAAATAACAAAAAAAACACCCTTGCCAGAAGTGTCTGGAAGGGTGTCAGTATATTAATATTACATTGCAGCTTCTTCAAGAAGAGCTTTTGCAAAATCTACAAATCCGTTAACGGAGATACTAACGCCTGCAACAGCGTCAGTTTTACCATTTTCATCCATTGTGATTTTGTCTACAGACTGATTTTCAACAACGTGAGCAGCTAAAGCCTGAGCTTGTTCTGCCCAAGTAGGACCATTTTCAGTCATTACATATTCACCATCTAAACATAACTGAGTTTTGGATTTACCTTCTTCGTTATAACCTTCATAAGAAAGAGAAGTGATGTTTCCACCTTCTACATTCATAGTCATTTCAAAAAGGAAACCACCATCAGCTTCTTCAGATTTTTTAGTATAAGTACCATCTTTTAAAGTTGTAGTTTTAGTAGCAGCAGCTTCTTCAAGAAGAGCTTTAGCGAAATCTACAAAACCATTAACAGAAATACTTACACCAGAAACAGCGTCAGTTTTACCGTTTTCGTCCATTGTGATTTTATCTACAGACTGATTTTCAACAACATGAGTAGCTAAAGCCTGAGCTTGTTCTGCCCAAGTAGGACCATTTTCAGTCATTACATATTCACCATCTAAACATAACTGAGTTTTGGATTT
>JAEZQN010000120.1 GCA_023441145.1 Bacillota bacterium | reverse complement strand
CACTATAACTTAGCCACATAAGCGAAAGGCAGCCAAAAGCAATTTCATGGAAGGAGTCCTACCACGTTGGTCCTTAGGCCTGGTAATTGCATCGAAAGGGAGCAAAGTTTTAAATTAACGTTGGTATACGAAAATAGACTTCTTCCTAAATTGTTTTATCTAAATTAATCCAAGGAAATACTATAACTTAGCCACATAAGCGAAAGGCAGCGAAAAGCAATTTCATGGAAGGCTGTTTGAACACGTTGGTCCTTAGGCCTGGTAATGGCATCGGAAGGAAACAAAGCAGTAAAATTAAAGTCAGTATGCAAAAACAAGAAGTAGGACTGCAATGCTTGCTTTGCAGATAAGGGCAAGAAGAGTAAAAAGTCAGATGTTTTTGCTAGACTTTTTGCTCTTATCGCCCTTATAGCGAAGCGTGTCCTACTTCGTAATCTATTGTACGCTTACCTTGTAATTTTAAGTTCGTCTTACTACGCTCGCCATCAGGCCTTACGTACCATTACGTGTTCAATTCATGCGCAAGCTTGCCTTCCATGGAATTGGCTAGAGCTGCCTATAAAATCAAAAGGGCGCCGCACTCATTAGTGCGACGCCCTCCTTATAACTATTTTTCGTATTTCTTTAAGTTTGCGGTAATCTCTTTTATCGTAGCAGATGGCGTATATTCCTCTGAGGCAAAGAGCATCTTGTGAAGATCTATTACGTTCTTCTCTAGGTTATCAGCTAGTATGACAGAAGCACCATCTACTGTGGCACTCTTTCTTTCGTATGGGAAACCACTGTCTTGTAAAATCTCGTAGGAAAATACATCTTTAGCAAGACTTAAAATATCTGTCGTGCTAAGGTTAGTAGCAACCTGAGGCAGCATTGTGTCAATGACTTTATTTAAGGTCATTAAAGAAGAAGATTTTGCTTTAGACAGAACGGCCATAATTACTGTTCTTTGTCGCTGAGTTCTTCTAAAGTCACTACCACTTGTTTTGCGGATACGACTATAAGCTAGTGCTTGTGTTCCATCTAGATTATAGGTTCCCGCTTTTTTAATAAGTGGGGAATTTGTATTGTTTAGTTTATTGCCATCCTTAATATTCTTATTTAAGGCAGCAAGTTCATCCTCTTCAATCGTAATTTCCACCCCATCGATCAGATCTACTAGGTTTGTTACTGATGCAAAGTTTACAGTAACAAAATCTGTGATATCCAAATCTAACATACGGTTTAAGGTGCTAACTGCTAGCTGTGGACCTCCATTGGCATAAGCCGCGTTTATCTTTCTATAACCAACACCCTTTATATCTGCTAAGGTATCACGATATACAGATACTAGTCTTACATCTTTTGTTTTTTTATCTATACTGGCAATAATAATGGAGTCACTTCTTGTGTTTTTTATTAAATCATTTGTTCTAGAGTCTACTCCAAAAATTGCTATGTTCCAATAGCCCTCTATGTTGTCATCTGTAAAAGTATTCTGTTCTTGAGTTAAGGCTTCTTTATCTAAATCATAACGAACCCGCTTATTCAGTTGGTGATTAATCCAAGCCAAAACAACAAGAATAAGTATAAGTATTATAATAATAGTAATTAATATACCTTTGCCACGTCTGCGAGCTTTTTTAGGATTTTTCATACACTTTTCCTTTCTATAGTATATTTACAATAAAATGATTGATATTATTTAGAGTAACTAAATCATCATTTATAATACATGAAACATTAGGAAACTACAACATGAAAAGTCTTAATATTTTCTTTTTATATTAAGGTTTTCTTCACATTATCATCACAATTACTTGTTAGGATATAAGAACAATATAAGTTATAATACTATAATAAGTACTATATATATAGTTTTGTGAAGAGATACGCAGAAAATAAATTTTGAAAAGTATAAGAAAGGAAAGGTAGACTATGGAAGATAGAAATCGAGATATAATTAAAAATAATGAGTTTAATGAAAATAATAATCAGGAACCAAAAGTAGATAATTCTTATTATCAGCCTAATTTTCAGGCTTCCTTTACAGAACCTGTAAGACCAGAGAGAAGCCAGAATGTAACTTATGAAAACCCTACTTATGGTTATTATAACTCTAATAATCAGAGTGAAGGTTCACAGATGAACTACAATACTTATTCTTACAACAATCAGTATGAGCAAGAACCTCCAAAGAAAACCAAAAAGAAAAGAACTGGATTAAAAATTGCGATAGGCATTTTTGCAGCAGTGTTTTTGGGCTTTGGAAGTTATGGAGTATATGACCACTTCTTTGTTAAGGAGAATCATTCATCCTTACTGTCAGACAATGATTCTGATCAAAAGAATGATAATGCCAAAGAGGATTCTAATACCAATAAAGATAATCAAGGTGCCTTAAGTGAGGACAATAGTAATGGAAGTGATGTTGTAATACAGCAAACTACCGTTACAGATGCCAATAACGATAATAAGGTAGTTACTGTATCTGAAAATACTCAGCCAGCGATCGTGGCGATTAATAGTACTATTACTACAAGTAATGGATGGGGACAATCTTATGAACAGTCAGGAAGTGGCTCCGGTATTATTTTGAAACAGACAGATACTACATTATTGATTGTAACCAATAACCACGTTGTAGAAGGTGCTAGCAATATAGATGTTGTATTTACTGATGGACAGTCAGTAGTAGCAAAGGTAAAAGGTACTGACTCTACCTCTGATTTAGCAGTGATAGAAGTAAAATTAACTGATATTAAGGATAGCACTTTAAAAAGTATTAAGGTTGCAACCCTAGGAAGTTCTAGTGATCTCAAGGTTGGAGAGATGGTAGTTGCTATAGGTAATGCACTTGGTTATGGACAGTCTGTAACAGTTGGATATATTAGTGCCAAAGACCGCGAAGTAACGATTGACAATAAAAAAATGATCTTATTGCAAACAGATGCAGCCATTAATCCTGGTAACAGTGGTGGTGCATTGTTAAATCTTAATGGTGAAGTAATTGGTATTAATAGTGCCAAGTTCTCATCTGAGGTTGTTGAGGGAATTGGATATGCCATTCCTATCTCTAATGCGATACCAATTATTAACGAGTTAGTAGAAAGAGAAGTATTAAAGGAAGAAGAAAAAGGTTATATTGGTATATCTGGAACAACTGTAACTGACGACATGCATAATTCCTTAAACTATCCATATGGAGTATACGTTTCAGAGGTTGCTAAGGGTGGAGCTGCAGAAGTTGGTGGAATAAAGCCATATGATATTTTAACAAAGCTTAATGGGAATACTATTTCCACAATCGAAGGATTTAAGGAACGCTTAAATTCATTCCGTGCGGGTACTGAAGTAGAAATAACCTTACAGCGTATTGAAAACGGAGCCTATGTTGAAAAAACATTAAAGATAACCTTACAGGATCAAAAGGTATTAGATGGACTACAGTCTGGCGCACAATCTGGAAATCCAGAGGATAATGGTGCCAATAATAATGATAATAATGGAGACTCTACCAATCCTTATGGGGAGGATGGAAGAAATGATTCAGGCGATTCTTATGGCCTTGATGAATGGCCATGGAGTTTGTTTGAGTAATCCTTTTTCACTTGTGTATGAATCTAAGTTACGTTATAATGTTAATCAAATATATTGAGAAACTATATTATTTGAGACAGATACAGAAGGAATAAGGAGTAATTTATTATGATAGATGATAAGGAACCAAAAGATTCAGATAAAGAGAATGACTTTGAGGACATCTGCTATATATGCAGACGTCCTGAAAGTAAAGCTGGTAAGATGATTCATATCCCCAACAACATTTGCATTTGTAATGATTGCATGCAGAAGACATTCGATACCATGAATAATACCAACATGCCATATATGGACATGATGCGAATGGATCCTTCCATGATGCAGTTTAGCAATGTGAAAAATGAAGTTCCAAAGAGCCAGAAGCTTAAGAAGAAGGCTGTAAAGGAAGAAAAGCCAGTTTTAGATATTCGTAATATACCAGCGCCACATGTGATTAAGGCGCAGTTAGACGATTTCATTATTGGACAGGAGCATGCCAAAAAAGTTATCAGTGTTGCAGTATACAACCATTATAAGCGGGTTGCTACGGACACTATGGATGATATAGAGATAGAAAAGTCCAATATGCTAATGATTGGACCTACTGGATGTGGAAAGACTTATCTGGTTAAAACTTTAGCGAGGTTACTTAAGGTACCTCTAGCGATTACGGATGCAACCTCTTTGACAGAGGCTGGATATATTGGTGATGATGTGGAAAGCGTTTTGTCAAAGCTTTTAGCAGCAGCAGATAATGATGTAGAAAAGGCAGAACGAGGTATTATCTTCATTGATGAGATTGATAAGATTGCCAAAAAGAAAAGTACCACCAACCGTGATGTAAGTGGTGAATCTGTGCAACAAGGTTTACTAAAATTACTAGAAGGCAGTGAAGTAGAGGTTCCAGTGGGAGCTACTAGTAAAAATGCTATGGTACCACTAACGAGTATGAATACACGCAATATTTTATTTATTTGTGGTGGAGCTTTCCCAGACTTAGATAAAATCATTAAGAATCGTTTAAATAAACAAAGCTCCATAGGGTTTAATGCTAATCTAAAGGATAAATATGATAAGGATCCTAAACTTCTTTCCAAAGTAGCACTTGAGGACTTGAGAGAGTTTGGCATGATACCAGAATTTTTAGGTCGTCTTCCGGTTCTATATACCTTAGAAGGTTTAACAAAAGAGATGCTAGTAAAGATTCTAAAGGAGCCGAAAAATGCTATTTTGAAGCAATATCAAAAGCTGTTAGCATTGGATGAGGTAGACCTTTCCTTTGACCAGGGGGCACTTGAGGCTATTGCTGATAGAGCCTTGGAGAAAAAGACTGGGGCAAGAGCGTTACGAGCCATCATTGAGGAGTTTATGTTAGATATCATGTACGAGATTCCTAAGGATGATAATATTGGAAGAGTTGTGATTACTAGAGATTATATTGAGAATAAAGGTGCCCCTTTAATTGAGATGCGTGGTAGTATGAAACACATCCCTATGCTTGAGGAAAAGCAAGGAATAGAATAAAGAATAGTCACTCCTGTTTGGCAGAATTCATTAGGATTTCTATCAAACGGGAGTTTTTCTATGCCCTTCACTTGTGCAATACATCGTTTTGCTTGCATATAATAATAGCAATAAATAGATAGATAGGATGTTATTATGGATGCACAAAATATGAGGGAATGCCAGAAGGCAATATACTCCCAGGAGTATGGAGATCTCATAGTAGATATGTTTCGAGATATAGAAGACTTAGCAGAAAACTTTAATATAACCTGCTTACAGATAGTAGAGGGGCAGTTTCAAATAGCTCATGCGCCAAATGTAAATAATATATCTGTAGATATTGTTCGTAATGGCTATCGTTCCATTCCAAAACTATATGGCCTTATGGATACAACCAATATAGAGGATACAGGTATTTATCGTTTACGGAGGCTACCTTATTTAGACTTATTAGGGCAAGGGACTCTAGTTGGAGTAATAGATACAGGAATTGATTTTGAGAACCCACTTTTCATTAACGCAGATAATACTAGCAGGATACGTGGGATATGGGATCAAACGATACAAACGGGAAAACCTCCAGAAGATATCATCTATGGATCTGAATACACAAAGGAGGATCTTGATCGCGCTTTACAAAATCCAAATCCAAGCTCCATTGTTCCTACCATAGATGAAAATGGTCATGGAACATTCTTGGCTGGCATTATGGCAGGGAACGAGGATTTAACTAATGATTTTACTGGTATCGTTCCACAAGCGGAGATTGTAGTAGTTAAGCTAAAGCCGGCGAAACAGTATTTAAGGGATTTTTATGGGATAAAAGAGGATGCCATAGCCTTTCAGGAAAATGATATTATGATGGGGATAAAATATCTATATGATCAGTCTATTAAATATAGCAAACCTATTTCCATTTGTATAGGCCTTGGAACAAGTTCTGGAGATCATGACGGTTCAAGTCCTCTTTCTAGTTATTTGGATTCTTTGGCAAACTTTACAGGGGTATGTATCAGTACGGCAGCAGGCAATGAAGGAACTGCAGATAACCATTATACAGGAGATGTTGCTTATAACACATTTGAGGATGTGGAAATCAATGTTGGAGAAAATGACAAGAACCTGACTATGGAGTTATGGTCGTTAACGCCAAGTTTGTTTTCAGTAGCAGTAATTTCTCCAAGTGGAGAACTAGCTGAAAAGATTCCAGCGAAGGCAAATCTAAGTGTAAAAGTCACATTTGTCTTAGAGCCAACCCAAATTAATGTGACCTATGGAATTACGGATGCTGCAACAGGAAATGAAGTAATTATCTTACAGTTTCGAGATTTAGTTCCAGGGATATGGAGAATTCGAGTGTATAATGAATACACTGTTGGTACTACGTATAATATTTGGATGCCAATCTCCCAGTTTGTATCAGAAGATACTAAATTTTTATTGCCAAACCCATATATAACGTTAGTTGAGACAGGGACTACTAGTAAAGTAATTTCAACTACTGCCTATAACCATACCAACAACAGTCTATATTTGGATTCATCTAGAGGGTACACCCTAACAGGAAGAATAAAGCCAGAGATAGCATCTCCAGGAGTCAATATATACGGTCCAATAGGTCGTGATCAGTTTGGAACAAAAACAGGAACCAGTGTAGCAGCTGCCCATACAGCTGGTATCGGAGCTATTTTCCTTCAGTGGGGAATTGTAGATAAAAACAGCATCTCCATTAACACAAGTGAGATAAAAGCACTTTTAATAAAAGGAGCGACTAGAGCAGACAGAACCTATCCTAATAGGGACTGGGGATATGGGACAATAAATGCGTATCAAGCCTTTGAGAGCCTTAGGACAAGAGTGTAGAAAAATGGGGCTTTTACTATCATAGATTTGCTTGTCTATTCTATAAAATCTCTTTATAATGGAATCTATAAGATACGTGTAAAAGTTATGAAGAAACTGTAGAAAGAGAGTGAACGACATATGGGGGAACAATTCATACCTGAAATTGAAGGTAATCTACGTAAGCATATGATTCGTGTACCAAAAGTAATTGATAGAGTTAGTGGTATAAGAATATTTGGCAAATTGATAAAGTCGTTAATTTTTACAACAGATGTCGCTACAATCCGTAACTGTAATGCTAATGCAGTTATTGCCGTATATCCGTTTACTCCACAGCCAATTATCACTCATTCAATTATAAACTGTTCTGACGTACCAGTATTTTGTGGAGTGGGAGGGGGTACGACTACAGGTAAACGTGTGTCGAATTTAGCTGAAGATGCAGAATTTCAAGGGGCTATGGCGGTTGTTGTCAATGCGCCAACACCCAATGAGACCATAGCCTATTTAAGAGATAAGATAGAGATTCCTATTGTCATAACAGTAGCAGGGGAGCAGACAGATATAGGTAAGCGTCTAGAAGCAGGAGCTTCCATACTTAATGTATCTGGAGGGATTCATACTGCTGCGCTAGTAAGAAAGATTAGAGAGGATTATCCTTATGTTCCGATTATTGCAACAGGTGGTCCTACAGATGAAACGATACTTAAGACCATTGAAGCTGGGGCTAATGCCATTACCTATACGCCTCCCACAACAGGAGAGATTTTTAAGGATATGATGATGAAGTATAGAAGGACAGAGCATATTATCTTTTAGTAATTGATACACCATTGAATTTAGAAAGAAATATGAATATAATCGATTACGGAAGAATTATAGTATACAAGGGGGAGTTATGGTGAAATGGTTCTCTAGAAGAAATGCAATATTAAGTGAACGAAATGGTGAGGATAATAAACAGGCAACAATGTTTCTTTCATCCAAGGATTCGTATAAGAAGGAGTTGGAAGAGACTGAGTATGAGGTTGTTGAGATGGAGATTAAACCAGCTCATATCGTCTGCCCAGATTGTGGAGGCATTACCATCGAAGGGTTAGACTACTGTCATAAGTGTGGTGGAGAGTTAAAACCCTCTGACTAGTACTCTGAGAGGATTGTTTACAGGAAAGGTAAGAGGAACCTGGTTTATTTTGTTATAGATTGGGTTTCTTTCATTAGATTTTAACTTTTCTTAGGAAAAACCTTTATTTATTAAAATAATAGATTTATTTCTTGATAAACAAAGGGTTTTTGTGCTATCATTGTAGACGGATAATTTTATATTTTGATAGTATCTGACTTATTTTGATAATCATATTACATAGCTTTCGTTTGTACATAGTATATCAGATTACCAAAGTAGGTTAGTTCTATAAATTGCATTTTAAGTCGTAGAAGTACGACTTAGGTAAAGGGAGGAAAAAGAATATGAAGATGAAAAAGGTTCTTAGCTTAGTGTTAGTTGTAGCTATGGTAGCATCTTTAGCTGCATGTGGCTCCGCATCTAGTGACTCCAATTCTGGTGGGGATTCCGGTAAATTCGTAATCGGCGGTATTGGACCACTTACCAAGGATGCAGCATCCTATGGTATCAGTGTTAAGCAGGGCGCAGAGATTGCTGTAAAAGAGATCAATGAGGCTGGTGGAATTAAAGTAGGAGATAAGACACTTCAAGTGGAATTATTATTTGAAGATGATGAAGCAAGTGCAGAGAAGGCTCCTAATGCTTATAATGCTATAGCTGATAAGGTTGACGTTATTATGGGAGCTGTTACTAGTGATGCATGTATTGCTATCACTGATTTAACAAAGGCAGATAATAAGCTTCAGATTACTCCATCTGGCTCTGCACAAGAGTGTACAAAGAATGATAATAACTTTAGACTTTGCTTTACTGATCCACTTCAGGGACAGACAATGGCAAAACTTGCTGTATCAGAGTTAGGTTATAAGAAAGTTGCTGTTATCTTTAACAATTCAGATCCATATAGTTCAGGAATGAAAGATGCTTTTGTTGCTGCAGTTAAGGAACTCGGCGGTGAAGTAGTAGCAGAAGAAGGTTTTAATGCCAACGATGTTGATTTTAATACTCAGTTGACTAAGATCAAAGGCACTGATGCTCAGTGTATTTTTGTACCATCTTATTATAAAGAGGCTGGTTTAATTACTACTCAAGCTGCTGCTAAGG